>CALREZ010000034.1 GCA_943356445.1 Candidatus Nomurabacteria bacterium | reverse complement strand
TGACCGCATTGATAATGTACTAATTCGGATTTTTGCAGAGAATCTTTTGCCGTATCGTAATCGGCGCTGTTCAAGCCAAGTTCGGTTTTGACGTATTCTTCCATTTTACAATCGGCGCCCGGTTTTGTTATTCTTAAGAGTAACATCAAAACCAGTATTTTCTTTTCGTTTTCGCTCACGTCTTTCTCCTTTCCGGTTTACTTTTCAAGTAAAATGGTATAATGTAAATATCTAAATGTCAACAAAAACACGAACCGTTGAAGAAACCTCAAAGACCGCTCCTTATGGGCTCGGCATTTTTGCGACTGCGCCGGGATTGGAACAAACGTTTGAAAATGATGCGGTTCGTTATGAGTATGAAAATATAAAAGGACTTCATGTTTCCAAGTGGAATGGAGAGAAGCCGTCACAAAATCTGAAATTTTCCGATGAGTATTTTAAACGATCATTTGAACATATCGGAGGGGGATTGGTTATTGTCGCAGAGAAGGGAAGTGAGATTGATTTTGAATTTTCAAGCATGATTGAAAAAAACGGGTCTGATATGATTTTTGTCGTCGCGGAAGAAAATTCAGTTTTGCGAATCTTTGGAACGACGGTGGCTAAAAATCCCGTTTTCTTTGGAAGAAATGTTTTTGTTTCCGTCGGAAAGGGGTCAAGCGTTACTTTTGCCGGGACGGCGGATATTTCTGCGGGAAGCGCGTATCTTTCTCATCATTCTTCTCGCGTTTCGGAAAACGGAAAAATGGAATGGTACGGACTTTTCTCGGGTTCGGAAGTGATACGGTCAGTGAACGAGGATACGCTTGTTGGTAATGGCGCGGAATCCTATGTCTATGATATGGCGCTTTGTTCGGGAGAAAATTTTGATATCTGCAATACTTCGCGTCACGAGGCCGACAATACCGCTTCGCATATTTTTGCGAGAGGAATTGCGGGCGGCGGCGGAAAAATCGTGTATCGCGCGCTTTCGGATATACGCGAGGGTGTTGTCGGAGCCACCGGCAGACAGGACGGGCGTTTTCTTATCGCTTCGTCGGGCGCCGAAATTGACGCGATCCCGTCGCTGGATATCGGAAGTTCGGAATCCAATTCTTCCCACGCGCTTTCCATAAGCCATCTTCGCGACAGCGATTATTTCTATCCCGCGCTCCGCGGTATTGCGCCCTATCACGCCCAAGCCATGCTCCTCTCCGGTTTTCTCGCAAAACTCTTGGAAAAACTCCCTCCAAAATGGCAAACCGCCTTTCTGGAGTCCATCAACAAAAAACTTTCTTCGCCGATGTATCGCTTTGATTAAATGCTATGGGAGGGGTATAATATCCACACCATGCTTGATACAAAAACTCTCAAAAAGGACTTTTCGCTCTTTCAAAACGAGGAGCAGAAAGACTTGATATATTTGGATAATTCCGCGACGTCGCAGACGCCGGATGTTGTGGCGGAGGCGGAAACCGAGTACTACCGAGCATATCGCGCGAACGTGAATCGCGGATTGTATCCGCTCTCTCAAAGGGCGAGCAAGGCGTACGACGAAGCGCGGGCGAAGGTGGCGAAGTTCATCAACGCTGACGACCGCGAAATTATTTTTACCGGGGGCGCGACGGATTCTTCCAATCTTCTCATGTACTCGCTGGAAAATTCCGGTGTCTTTCAGGAAGGCGACGAAATCATCACGACGATGATGGAGCACCACTCGGTTTTGGTTCCCTTGCAGGAATTGGCGAAGCGGAAAAAATTGCGATTGCGGATCATACCGATGCTCGCGGAAAAAGAATTGGATTACAACGAAGCGGAGAAATTCATTACGAAGAAAACAAAACTGGTCGCTTGCATCGGGGTTTCCAATGTGACGGGGACGATCAACAATATGAAACTGCTGTCGGACTTGGCGAGAAAAGTCGGAGCGTATTCTTTGATTGATGCCACGCAGGCGGCGGGGCATATTCCCGTTGATGTAAAAGAAATCGGCTGCGATTTTCTCTTTTTCTCGGGACATAAAATGTGCGGGCCGACGGGCATCGGCGTACTGTATGGAAAGAAAGAAATTTTGGACAAACTGACACCGGGGAATTTTGGAGGCGGAATGGTAGAGGAAGTTTTTGAAGAAGAGGCGTCTTACGCGCTGACTCCCGCGAAATTTGAAGCCGGAACGCCGAATATCGCCGGCGCTATCGGTCTCGGTGTTGCGTGCGAGTATCTGGAAAAAATCGGAGTGGGAAATATAGAAAATCATATTCAGGAAGTAACGAAATACGCGCTTGAGGAGTTATCAAAGGTTGACGGAGTGAAGATCTATTCGCAGACGAATCCCGAGAAGAATATCGGCGTTATTTCTTTTTTGATTGAAGGGGCGCATCCTCATGATACGAGCGAGATTCTGGCAAGGTTTGGCGTTGCAACGAGGGCCGGCCATCACTGCGCGCAACCGCTAGTGAAGTCTATGGGGGTGTATGCAGTGACGAGAGCGAGCATGTATTTTTATAACAGTAAAGAGGATGTTGATGGGCTGATTGCGGGGATTGGGGAGGTGAAGAAAGTGTTTGAATAAAATTATTTTGAGTGGCTAGTTTGTCTATTATTGTTCTAACCGAAATCGCTACCCGAGGTCTCTCCTTTCCCCGTCGTTCCGCTTCGCTGCACTCCTCCTTAAGGAAAGACCTCCGTCCGCGATTTCTTAATAAAAATGTCCAAGAAGAAAAACAGAAAGAAAGGGAAAGATTTAATGCTACAAAAAGCTTTGCCTGTGTTGCCTATACAAAGAAAAGAATTTGCGGAGGAAATAGAGGAGGCTTCAACCTTGAGGAAATATAGTACGCTGATCGGAGCGTTTTTGCTTTCTTTTGTTTTTGGTTTTCTTCTTTCCTCGGTTTCTCTGCCTTTTTCTCCGAAGAATACCGACAACTCTACGGCCGTTTCTTTGTATGCGCTTTCTTCTCCCATACCGACCGTGTCGGCGCAATCTGTCGCGGTCTCTTCTCACGTCTATTTTTTTGGCAGGGAAGACTGTCAGTTCTGCAAAGCGGAGAAAAAATTCCTTTCCGGATATTTGCCTTCGCATCCGGAAGTCGTTTTGGAATATCAGGATATCGTTAAGGATCCGAAAGCGAAAGAACTTTTCAATGCCATTACTTCGGTCAATGATCTTCCTCACGTAACACCCCTGACTCTTGTCGGAGGGAAGGTGATACAGGGATACGGCGGAGACGAAACGACTGGGAAGGAAATACTCGCCGGAATTGAATTGGCGAAAAACGTAAAAGATGTTCCTCTCTCTTTTTATGATAAAAAAGCTGCGTCGGTGAAGGGCGGTTCCGGGTGCGATGCCGACGCAAAAGAATGCGGGATCGTCGGGCCGGGAAATGCGAATCTGGTTTTTAATGTTCCTTTTATGGGGCCGACCGATCTCAAAGATCTTTCTCTCTTTACTCTTTCGGGTGTGCTCGGTTTTATTGACGGTTTCAACCCTTGCGCTTTGTGGGTGCTCATTACTTTTCTTCTGGCGCTCATTCAGATCGGAAGTCGGAAAAAGATGTTTTATGTGGCCGGATTGTTTCTGCTTGCGGAGGCAATCATGTATTATGGGATTTTGACCGTGTGGTATAAGACATGGGACTTCGTCGGACTGGATCAGATCGTGACGCCGATGGTCGGATTGCTTTCTCTCGGAAGCGGACTTTTCTTCTTGTATCGCTGGAAGAAAGCGAAAGATACGGTGACGTGCGATATAACGGACATTGAACATCAGGAAAAAATCAGCGGGAAAATTTACCAATTGGCAAACGCGCCGCTCACCATTGCCACCGCTCTCGGGATTATCGGCATCGCTTTGTCGGTGAACATCATAGAGTTCGCGTGTTCCATCGGCATTCCGCAGGTCTTCACGAAGACGCTGGAATTAAACCAGCCTCCATTCTGGCAGTATCAGGGGTATATGGCCATTTACATGCTCGGCTATATGGCGGACGATATTGTGGTTTTCGGTTTTGCTTTGTACGGAATAAATAAGATTCACGAGAGCGAGAAGTATTCCAAGTATTCGCTCTTTATCGGCGGGTTGCTGATGCTTTTGCTTGGCGTGCTGCTGACGTTTTATCCGAATATGCTGGTGCTTTAAACGAGCTTTTAGGTTTTAGCTGTCAGCTTCTTGATTTTAACGACAATAAAAAACAGGGAGGGCTTTTGGGGCCCTCCCTTTGTATTTTCGCATTATACGTATCTTTCCGGTGGTACGTAGCTTTTGTTTCTTTCATGCTCTTTCCGAAGCTTTTCTTGCAGCGCTTTCGCTTTTGGGACAACTTCCGTTAAGTCCCGGTCGCATTTAGGGCATCGGTCTTCTGCATGATGGTGATCAAACGTATTCGCAAATACTGGTGTTTTACACTCCCGACAAAAGATGTTATCAAGAAACAACGTTTTTTGGTGACGTTCGGTTTGAACGTTAAAGTTAGCGCGTCCCATGGCGTCCTCCTTGTCTTTGGGAACCTGG
>CALREZ010000033.1 GCA_943356445.1 Candidatus Nomurabacteria bacterium | reverse complement strand
ATTTTTACACAGCGACATCCATGTTCTCAAAAATAACGCCCTTATCGGAAAGTTCTTTTTTAATACGGTGATAGACCACGCCCGAATCATACTGAGCGCCAACCCCTCCGAGATACTCGCGTTCCGCCGCGGGAATGCCCAGCTTATCAAACGTATCGGAAATTTCTTTCGGCAGTTCTTTCCATTCGGTTTTTTCCGCCACTTCCGGAGAAACATAATAGATCATGTTCTCCAGATCCAACCCATCAAGCGCCGGTCCCCAGTCAGGCAGAGATTTTTCCTCATACATTTTCAACGCCGAGAGCCGTTTTTGGAGCATCCATTCCGGTTCCTTTTTGTCAGCCGAAATACGCCGAACCAAAGATTCGGAAAGCCCTTTTTCCATTTCAGCATAGTTTGACATGATTCACTCTATATTATACGATTGCAGACGGATTGTAAACCGAAAGGAGGTACTCCATGCCCGAAGTATCCATGAATCAATCCGAACAAATCTTATTGCTTATAGAACGCAACAGATGGATCGGACACGAAGAATACAGCAATTTCAAAACACTCAGAAGAGATTCTCATCTCCCAAAAAATGAGCTTGTCTCCCGCCTTATTTTCCTTCAAGAAAAAGGATGGATTATCCACTCTGAAGAAGGCCGCGGGCACTATGTTTTGACTTTATTCGGAAAAGACAAAGCCCTCGCCCTGCTTAACAACCTTCACTCAGAGCTAAAATTCGGCCCCGCCCAAAAAACAGATATTTAATCGTCCACCCCCGCAAGCGCCTCGCGTTTTTGCGGGGTTTTTCGCATAGTGTTGATTGACAAAAGCATTAAATTAGTGCTATAATATACTTACTTTAACACGGTATTTGTATGATTAACGTCCCCTATTTCAAACAGCAAACTCCGTTTTCTTGCGGGCCGGCAACGCTCAATATGGTGTTTCTTTTTTATGGCCTTGAAAAAACAGAGGAGGAACTCGCCGTTCGCTTGAGAACCAACAAGCACGTCGGAACGCTCCATAGCGATATGATTCGCGTTGCCCGCGAAGAAGGTTTTTATGTTTTTGAAAACGAAGACTCTTCCGTTATTGAAATTGCCGGCCTCCTCAAAACCCACACGCCGGTCATCGTCCACTTCACCGAACCGAGCGAAAACGACAATCACTACGCCGTCGTCGTTCAAGTAGACGATACTCATCTCGTGCTCAACGACCCCTGGAACGGAGAAAATGCTACCATGGAAATCAACGACTTCATCACCCGCTGGTCAAGCGAACACACCAGCGAAGACAACTGGCTCATGGCCATATCCAAAGACCCCTTCTCCCTCGGACGTCAATACTCCCCGGTACGCAAGTAAAAAACATTCGACAAAACCGTCGAATGTTTTTATTATTTCTTGAAAAACTTATTTTCAGGTATAATAAAAGGCATGTCCTCCGAGACGCAAAAAATGACAAGGAGACCGTATTTTTTCTCTTTTATTATCCCCGCTCACAACGAAGAGAAATACATCGGCGAAACGCTAGACCGCATAAACAAACTCTCCTATCCGAAGAGCGCTTTTGAAGTGTGGGTTATTGAGAATGGTTCCACCGATCAAACTTTTGATGTCGCCAAAAAGCGCGCGGGAGAAAATACCATGGTATTGAGCAGTCCGGTAAAAGGCGTTTCCAGAGCAAAAAATTTCGGCATGGAAAAATTATCGTCCCGAAGCGAGTGGGTTATCTTTCTTGACGCTGACGCGATTCTTGAAGAGAATTTTCTTCTCGGACTCAACGATTTCCTCCAAAAAAATTCTTCAAAAAATTTCACCATCGGAACCACCGCCATCAAGCCTCACGAGAATACCGACTGGTATGCCAAAACATGGTTTCGTTTGTACGACCTCGGCCACAAATACACCAAGACCTCCTATACGATCCAAATCATGAATGCCGCGCTGCGAAACAAAGTCCGCTTTGACCACGAACTGACCCTCGCGGAAGATCTGCATTTTATCACCGACTGTCTTGATTTCGGAAAATTCTTTTTCTGGGATACTGATACGGTCGCAACATCCACCCGCCGTTTTGATCAGATTGGCTGGGTTACTCTTTTCGTAAAATGGAACTGGGACGCTCTCGTCTGGAGAATTACCAAAAAAAAGAAAGAATATCCGGTTATAAGGTAATGAAATTATAAATTTAAAATTACAAGTTCCAAATAAATTTCAAATTTTAAAAAATTAAATTCAAAACGCCGGCGTCTGTGTTTTATATTTTTAATTTTCAATTTGTTGCTTATTTGGAACTTAGAATTTTATATTTGGTGCTTATGCTTTTATGTTCACGGTCATAACTGAAATTTTCAATAACATGGGGGCGTTTCTGGGGGGTCATACCTATCTATCTTACGCCGTGCTCTTTCTGGGCTCCTATTTTGAAACCGTCATCGGCCCCGGTTTTTTCATTTACGGAGAATTCTTCTTCCTCCCAGGTGCGATTCTCGCTGGCGCCGGAGTACTGGATATCGGCTGGGTCGCTCTGGCCACTCTCTCCGGCGGCATTCTCGGCGATTTCACCAGTTTTACCATCGGACGCCGTTACGGACTCGCTTTCTTTAAAAAAGGCAATAAATACTTCACGCCCGAAAATCACAGAAAAGGCGAATTGTTCTTTGAGGAATATGGCGCGAAAGGCATATTTTTCGCGCGCTTGCTCGGCCCGCTTTCGTGGATAACCCCGTTCCTCGCGGGAACCTACAAAATTCCCTACAAAACTTTTTTCAAATACAATATCCCGGCCGTTTTTGTCGGAATTGGAGAATTTCTGGTTGCCGGATACTTCTTTGGCAGCAATTACAAAGCCGCCCTCCATTTCATACAAAAGGAAGTTTCCACCGTCGTGGGCGTGGCTTTATTTCTCGTCGTCCTGTATTATATAGTGATACGCAATAATCCGGATTTCTTCCTGAATTTAAGAAAGAAATTTCATTTGTTTAAAAAAGAGCCTCAACATGGAACCGAAGATAACGCTGGCCATCCCGGCGTATAACGAAGAAAATTACATAGGAGATTGCCTTGACCACGCGATTAAAAATTCCGATGGCGGTTTTTTTGAGATACTCGTTATAGACAACGCCAGTACCGACAAGACCTCCGAAGTGGCCGGCAAATTTCCCGGCGTCCGCGTCATCCGAGAAGAAAAGAAAGGATTGACCAGAGCCCGCCAAAGAGCTTTTCAGGAAGCGCGCGGAGACATTATCGCTTTCGTGGATTCCGATACCCATATGCCGAAAGGCTGGTGCGCGACGATACGCGAAGAGTTTTCCCGCGACCAGAAGCTCGCCGCTCTCTCCGGCCCCTATATCTATTACGACATCACCAGACTCAATCAATTTTTTGTCAGACTCTACTGGATCTTCCTCGGAATCCCCGTCTATTTTATTCTTCACTACATGGTTGTCGGCGGAAATTTCGCCATCAGAAAAAGCATTCTGGAAAAAATGAACGGCTTTGATACGACGATAGAATTTTACGGCGAAGACACCAATATCGCCCGCCGCGCCCATGAATTCGGAAAAGTAAAATTCAATCTGAACTTCGCCATGTATACTTCCGGACGGAGACTCGCTGGTCAAGGTATCATGAAAACTTCTCTTTTGTATATTTCAAATTATGTTTCGGAAGCTTTTTTCCACAAGCCGACGACGCAAGAGTATAAAGATATACGATAAAATAGAAAAATATGGGTCAAATCATAAAAAACAATAAAGATTTTTGGACGGATACACAATCTTTGGCGGCAGCTTTCGCATCGTGTGTTCTTCTTGGACTTTCGTTCGTAGTAAATTTCTATGCGGGCATATACGCCACCTTGAAAGCGAGCAACCCGGTAACTGATATCATCCTGGACAACATCCGAGTATATGACGTTGATACCATCTTTATCTACGGCCCGGTCGTTCTCTGGGTGTTCGTTGCCACCCTCTGCCTTAATCAGCCGAAGAGAATTCCTTTCGTCTTCAAAAGCGTCGCTCTTTTTATTTTCACCCGTTCTTTTTTTATTACCCTCACCCACATCGGCCCGTCCATGGAAGCAAATAATCTGGTTGATTATTCTTCCCGCGTCATCAAGGACTTCACTTTCGGAGGAGACCTTTTCTTTTCCGCCCACACAGGCCTTCCTTTCTTAATGGCATTGGTTTTTGCGAAAAATACGAAGCTTCTTGTTCTCTTTACTCTTACGGCTATATTTTTCGGTATCATCGTCCTCATGGGCCACGTTCACTACACCATTGATGTCGTCGCCGCTTTCTTCATTACCTATACCATATTCAATCTCGCAAAATACTTCTTCAAAAAAGACTGGGAAATGTTCAACCGATCCTAGAAAAAATGCTCCGAATCATATCGGAGCATTTTTCAAAAATTCAACAATCTCTCTATCAAGCGGAGCAAAATCAAAGTCCTCCGCTTGTTCAAAATCTATCCACGAATGCTGGAGATGGCTTCCGTCCGAGACAAGATCTTCCTGCCTTCCGCAAAAAGAACAATGCACGAGGGTAAGTTCTATTTCCTGCTCGGCATAAGTATGAGAAAAAACGCCGACGATCTTCTCGGGAAGAACGGATATTGCCAATTCTTCCATCATCTCCCGTGTAATGGCTTCTTTCTCGTTTTCGTTCGGTTCTATCTTCCCTCCCGGAAATTCCCACTTCCCCGCAAGTTTTCCTCGCGAACGCTGCGCGACCAAAAAATGTCCCGAGTCGTCAAAAATTAAAGCGGCGGATACGCGTATCATTACCGATTATCATACCACAAACCCAAAAAATGCAAAAAACCTTCCAAAGAAGGGCAGGCTTTTTGATGCTCTTTTTTCATGGTAAACTATACTCCTATGGAAACTCAAAAAATGGAAAGCGCAAAAAGTCTGCCGGAATACGCGCCGATGTACGAAATTTCCGGACAAGATCCGATAACCGCGCATGCTTTTGAACGCTATCAAAAAGACAAAGAAAAAGCCGAAGCTGATATCAAATATCTTCGAGAAAATTCCGTTTCTTCGTATGAAAGAAAAATAGACAACGCTCTCCCCGATGAAGCGGCTGTGCTTATAGAACAAGGCCTCAAAAGCGAAAACGCCGAAAAGAGAAAGATGTGCGCTTTTCAAATCCAATTTGCCCGAAAAAAATTTCAAGCTGAACTCATAGAAAAAGGATTAGAAAGCAGATATCCGGATACGAGAAAAGATTGCGCCATGATGATAAAAAGCATACCGCAAGAAAACCAAGCATCTCTTGAAGAAAAAATAGATGCGCTGATGAACGCCGATTTTGAGAACAACATCCGGCTTATTCAATATGCCTCAAAAAGCAAACAGTGTACATTTATACAAACAGGTTTGAAAATCGGAAATAAAGAATCCGCCAGAATGATCGAATTTGCTCCCGAGTACGAAAGAGCTTCTTTGATTGAGGAAGGTCTGGCAAGTTCCAGTCCGGAAGTTCAAGAAGAATCCGCGAATGCGATTCAATATGTTCCCGATTATGAAATGGCTCCGCTCATACGAATAGGTCTTTCAAGCGGAAATCCGGAAATAGCAAAAATTGCTTCGGCTATGATCTATCATGTCCCCAGAAAAGAAGTTGGGTCTCTCGTTGAACTCGGTCTTTCTGCTCATAATGCGGAAATTCAACAAAAGTCCGCTTCGTTTATTTCTTATGTTCCGGACGAAGAACGCAAACCGTTACTGGA
>CALREZ010000032.1 GCA_943356445.1 Candidatus Nomurabacteria bacterium | reverse complement strand
TGCAATAGCGGTTCTAACCCGGCGGGGGAGAGTGTCGGGTGTTCGGCGAGGAAGACGACGTTGGAGGTGGTGCCGTTTTAGCAAGCTATCAAAAAAGCACCTTGCGGCGCTTTTTTGATGATGTATTTGTGCCGAGGAGAGGACTTGAACCTCCATGGGTTGCCCCGCTAGCTCCTAAGGCTAGTGCGTCTACCAATTTCGCCACCTCGGCATTTTGAGAATTTTATATTGTCCGCCCAGAGGGGAATCTTCCATTTACATGGACAGTGCAGGTTTCGCGTCTCGTTTCGCCGGCCTCGGCTCACTGCGACAAGCTCAACCTCTTCAATCCCCTCGCGCGAGTGAAGCAGTTCACTCGCTTGGCCGGTCAATAAAAAATGCTACGAATAAACGCATTTTTTCTTGTCCGCCCAGAGGGGATCGAACCCCCGACCTTGTGCTTAAGAGTCCGCCAGCTGGCGGATCTACCGGCTGAGCTTATTGTTAGCTTTGTCCGCCCAGAGGGGATTGAACCCCCGACCTTGTGCTTAAGAGGCACCTGCTCTACCGGCTGAGCTATGGGCGGATATTTTTCACTATAGCATAATTACAATATTTTTCAAAAATTGTCTTCCTTTTGCTGTTTTGAGTTGTTTTTCTCTTAATAACGCTTCTTTTCTTGTATCAAAATTTTCTATATAAGCAATCTTCCAATCTCCCCGTTTTTGTTTGTATGTAAATGATGACTTTTTGTTTTTTAATATCCCGTTATGGCGGTCAATTCGTTGTTGTAAATCAGCTGTCTGTCCAATATAAAATTTTCCGGTATTATTTTTGATAACGTAAACAGAAAAATTCACAGTAAGTATATTTATGAAAATAAGAACCCCCGACCTTGTGCTTAAGAGTCCGCCAGCTGGCGGATCTACCGGCTGAGCTATGGGCGGAATTTACTTTGAATATACTATAACGTATTTTGATATTTTTTTCAAATGCTTTATTTTTTGCACAATTTTTCTTCGCTTATATTTTTATTTTGAAGTATAATAATAGTAATATGTTAGAAACTAAATTCGCTCTTTTTTGTCATGACGAAGCAATCTTTTTTTAAAAAACATAAAGTCGCGATTATTATTTTTGCTCTTTTTGTTGCGGCGATTATCTTTGGCGCGTATAGTATGCGGCCGAAGGCGCCGGCATATGAATTTGCAAAAGTTGAAAGGAAAACCATTGTACAGGAAGTAAGCGTGACCGGGAGGGTAAAACCGGCAGAAGATGTTTCCCTTGCTTTTCAAAGCGGGGGGCGCGTTTCAAACACTTATGTAAAAGTGGGAGATACGGTTCTTGCCGGAGATGTTTTGGTTGAGCTTCAGAAAGCCGATCTTCTTGCGAATTTACAGCAGGCCAATGCGCGCGTTGATGCAGAGGTTTCTCGTTTGAAACAATTAAGAGAGGGAACGAGAAAAGAAGAGGTTGATGTTCAGAAAGTCAGGGTTTCTAACGCAGAGGCGTCTTATGCGAATGTAAAAAATAACCTCATCACGGTTATAGAAGATTCCTATACGAAAGTTGATGATGTCGTTCGCAATAAGATAGACCGATTCTTTTTGAATCCCCGAACTCAAAGCCCTCAGCTTCTTTTTACCCCTAATGATATTCAGGCTCAGATTTCGTTAGAAAATGGCCGATCAGCTATTGAGACCATGCTTACCGCCTGGAAATCGGAAAATTCCGGATTGAGAACCGGTTCCTTTGACCCGAGTACCTCTATCTCTGTCAAAAGTCATCTTGTGCAAATTAAAGATTTCCTTGATCGGTCGGCAATAGCTCTTACTTCCGCCACTCCAAGCGGGAGTGTAACGCAAACGATGATTGACGGATACAAGACCGATGTTTCCGCCGGACGCGTAACCGTGAATGCAGCGTTGTCCTCTTTAGAATCTGCAACCGATGCTTTAAGCTCTGCGAGTTCCAATATAGATCTTGAAAGATCGGCATTGGCATTGAAAGAAGCGCCGGCTCTTCCCGAATCCATTACGGCGCAAATCGCGGTTGTTGATCAAATGCAGGCAAATGCGCGTTCCATTGAAGCAGACATCCAAAAAACTATTCTTCGCGCTCCGATATCCGGCATTATTACGCAACAAGACGCAAAGGCCGGCGAAATAGTTTCACCGAGCGTTCCTATCATTTCCATTATTTCAAAATCAAAATTCCAAATAGAAGCATTCGTTCCGGAGGCGGATATTGCAAAAATTTCTCTCGGAGACAACGCATCCGTTACTCTTGACGCTTACGGAGATGCCGTTGTGTTTTCTGCGGCCGTAGTGTCGGTTGATCCGGCTGAAACCATAATTGAAGGAGTTGCCACTTACAAAATGGTTTTCCGATTCAATGAAGATGATCCGAGAATAAAACCGGGCATGACCGCGAACGTGGATATACGAACCGCAAAAAAAGAAGGAGTCCTTGCTCTTCCTCAGCGCGTTCTTATCAGGAAAGACAAAGAAACCTTTGTTCAAATTCTTGAAAGTGATGTCGTAAAAGAAATTCCGGTGACGATTGGATTGCGCGGTTCTGATGGATATACTGAAATCCTTTCGGGCCTGAACGATAGCCAGCAAGTGGTTGTGCCAAAAAACATTTAATAAAAAATAAGCGATAAAAGTCAAAGAAAAATTAAAAAAGTATTTTTGTTTGCTTTTTTCTTTTTCCTTTCTTCTTTTTACTTTTCAACATGCCCCTTATTGAAGTAAAAAATCTTAAGAAGAAATATGCGGAAGGAGAATTTCCTACGGTTGCTTTGCATGGCGTCAGCTTTGATATAAACAACGGAGAAT
Source organism: Candidatus Nomurabacteria bacterium (assembly GCA_943356445.1). Taxonomy (GTDB): domain Bacteria; phylum Patescibacteriota; class Minisyncoccia; order Phycocordibacterales; family CAIJYI01; genus CAIJYI01. The sequence continues at coordinate 3,786 of CALREZ010000032.1, read as the reverse complement.
TCGTCGCTATCATGGGGCCGTCCGGTTCGGGGAAGTCAACTCTTCTTCATATCCTCGGTTTTCTTGATAGTCAGACTTCCGGAACATATCACTTTGACGGAAAAAAAATGCAGGACTATGACGACGAAGAGCTTGCTCGGATACGCAATAAAAAAATGGGTTTTGTTTTTCAGGCGTTCAATCTTTTGCCTCGCACCAGTGTGTATGAAAACGTGCTTCTTCCTTTGGTCTACTCTGATATCCCCGAAGAGAACTGGGATGAACTGGTAAAACAAGCCATTCTCTCCGTCGGACTTGAGTCGCGCATGCATCATGAACCATCCGAACTTTCCGGAGGGGAAAAACAGCGCGCGGCCATTGCCCGCGCTCTGGTGACCGACCCGCAGATTATTTTTGCCGATGAACCGACGGGGAATCTTGATTCCAAGTCGGGCCAGGCGGTGATGGAGATCTTGCAGGAACTGAATGAAAGAGATAATCGCACGATAGTGCTCATTACTCACGAAACCTATACCGCTGAAAATGCCGAAAGAATCATTCATATGTTGGACGGAGAAATAGAAAGGGATCACCCCGTAACCAATCGCAAATCCGCGAAGGCAAGATATGAAAAGTAATTTTTGAGATTGGAATCGTTCATGCACTGGAAACATGTCATTAAAACTTCTTTGACGAGTTTGAGGATCAATAGATCCCGATCTCTTTTGACGATTGCGGGAATGATTATCGGCGTGGCTTCCATTACTCTTATTATGTCGCTCGGAGAAGGGGCGCAGGCTTTTATTCTCGGGCAAGTTCAAGGAATAGGTTCGCGAACGATTGCCGTTTTACCCGGACGTCAACCCACCTCTCCCGCGGATACGGCCCAGTTGTTCAGCGATTCTCTCAAACAAAAAGACGTTGAGGCTCTCCAAAAAAAAGAAAATGTTCCGGAAGGGGAGCTGGTTATGCCTATTGTTTTAGGGGCGGACACGGCTTCTTATGGAAATGAGACCTATAACATAACTCTTTTCGGCGCAACGGAAGCGATACAAAAAATTCTTGACGTCTATCCTTCTTCCGGAAATTTTTATACCGATGATGATGTGAGGCAGTACGGTTCGGTTATCGTTATCGGGAACAAAGTGAAGGAAAAACTTTTTGCGGATGAAGATCCGATAGGGAAGAAACTCCGCATTAAAGGAAAGAACTTTCGTATCATCGGAGTGCTTCCCAAAAAAGGTTCCGGCCTTTTTGATTTTGATGGGGCCGCGCTTCTTCCTTATACGACAGCTCAGCAATATATTTTTGGCACCAAGTTCTTCAATCGTGTTGTTGTTCAGGTCCATTCGGAAGATGAAATAACGAGCGCCATTGTGAACATTGAAAATACGCTCCGCGATTCGCATGGCATAACCGATCCCTCCAAAGACGACTTTTTTGTTGAAACTCCGGCGGATGTCATAAGCCGTCTCGGAGTGGTTACCTCGGCGCTGACGCTTTTGCTCGCGTCTTTGGCGGCTATTTCTCTCGTCGTGGGAGGTATCGGCATTATGAATATCATGCTCGTTTCCGTAACGGAGCGAACAAGGGAGATCGGACTCCGAAAAGCAATCGGCGCGACGGAAAAAGAAATAATGATTCAGTTTTTAATAGAAGCGATACTGCTTACTTTTATCGGCGGAATGCTCGGCGTACTGCTCGGAGTATCTCTTTCTCTTCTTTCCGCTTTTTTGGTGAACCATTTTTCAACAGTTGCATGGTCGTTTATTTTTCCGATTCGCGGAGCGTTGCTCGGGATCGGAGTGTCTGTTTCCATCGGACTTATCTTCGGAATCTATCCGGCAAAGCAAGCGGCGAAAAAGAATCCGATAGAGGCTTTGCGATTTGAATAGTTAACTTATGAAGCTCAAATACCTTTTTCACATAGCCGTAAAGAATGTCGGGATAAATAAATCGCGATCTCTTTTGACAGTGCTCGGTATTGTTATCGGTATTGCTTCCATTATCGTTATTATGTCGCTCGGCGCCGGAGCTTCACAGCTTATTACTGATCAAATATCGGGAATAGGATCTCAAACTATTGCCGTGCATCCCGGCCGAGAAGCAACAAGCCCCACAGATTTTGCTCAGATGTTCTCTGACTCCATTAAACAAAAAGACGTGGATGCCTTGCTGGTAAAAGAAAACGTTCCGGGAATTATTGCTGTTATGCCTGAAGTATACGGAGGAGTAACCGGTTCATATGAAAACGAAACGTATCGTTTTACCATTCTTGGGGCTTCCGATGTTTTGGTCAGAATGATGGATATAAAACTTTCAGAAGGGGTATTTATGAGCGAAGATCAGGTGCGCGACGCTTCTTCTGTCGCCGTAATAGGAGGAAAGGTGAGAGATGAACTTTTTGCCGGTGATGACCCCGTCGGCAAGAAAATAAAAGTGAAGGGCGTTAATCTGCGGATTATTGGTGTGATTGCCAAGCAAGGAGGTTCTTCTTTGATGAATTTTGATGATATGGTTTTTACGCCTTATACGACAGCTCAACGGTATATTCTCGGGACAAAACATTACAATGAGCTTGCCATATTGGCGGATCCGAGTATTCCGTTGGAAACGACGGTTCAAGATATAAAAACAACGCTTCGCATCTCGCACAACATTACCGATCCGGAAAAAGATGATTTTAATGTGAATACAGCGGCTGATCTTTTGGACAGAATCAGTTCGATCACAACAGCCCTGACTATTTTTCTTGCGGCCGTCGCGTCCATTTCTTTGATTGTCGGAGGTATTGGCATTATGAACATCATGCTCGTTTCCGTAACGGAGCGAACAAGGGAGATCGGACTCCGAAAAGCAATCGGCGCGACGGAAACGAATATACTTTTACAGTTTCTTTTTGAAGCTATCATTCTGACTTTTGCCGGCGGGATTATCGGAGTTCTCTTCGGTGCGGCCGTTTCCGTCATGTTTGCTTACGCGATAAATCATTTTTCCACCATCGTGTGGACTTATTCGTTCCCGGTTAAGGGCGCCCTTATTGGTATCGGCGTTTCCACTTTTATCGGTTTGATATTCGGAATTTTCCCCGCCCGCCATGCGGCAAAGAAGAACCCCATTGAAGCATTGAGATATGAGTAATATCATTTCTCTCTATTTTACTTACTATATATGATTAAAGTGTCCGTTATTTTTTAAATAAAATATGCATATGCGTTTTTTTACATCTCAAAAAAAACTTTTTTTGTTTTCTCTGTTTGGAGTAATCATCGGCTTGGTGACATTATTTATTATGGCAAAGGCGAATATCTCCTATGGAACAATATCTGATTCTCCCGGTACTTATACCGCGCAATCAAATACTTTTATCGCATACGGAACATATATTCATCGAGCGCTTCCAATGCACGATTTTTTTAGCGAACCCATCGGAACTTTTACGGTAGGACTGGATAAAACCAGCTATCTCCCGGGAGAACGTATCCGGCCGACCGGAACATTTGTGGAGTACGTTACTCCCGATGTAAATCCTTCAGACTCTTTAACGGTAACTATTAATGGTATAACGAACCAGATTCTTACCGGAATAACGGGCGTTTCTGGTAATAATGCCTTTACTGCACCCCTTGTCGGCGGAACATACAATGCTGTTTTTACTGCGACGGCTTCTTATCGTCATGGTTACCTTGAAGACTCCAATCACATTGTCAGAGGGGTAGTTACGAGAATTATCCCCTATACCGTCACCTCCCCGGTAACATATTCCTGCACCGGCACTCTCCCCGCAAATACAGCAGTTTACCCCGG
>CALREZ010000031.1 GCA_943356445.1 Candidatus Nomurabacteria bacterium | reverse complement strand
GATTACGTAAAGCTTCCCCGAAGCATCAAGACCGCCCTTGTGGACGGCTATTTGAGTTTTGAGGAATACTCGGTCCTTGTCTGGCTGTGGATCAATGCTAATCCCCGGATCGGCAAAGCCCATGTAAGCTATGCCGGACTTTCCAAAGACTTCAAGGAAAAATACTCCAAGAATCACATCAACCGGTTAATGTTGAACCTGAAGCGTAAGGAGTGGGTATGGTTTCCAGTACAGCAAGGTCGCAGAAGTTCGTTCCATGTTGATATCGCCAATTACCCCTTATCCAATGGAGGTTTTGTAGAGCTTGAGAAGCGTATCAAGCAGAAGTCCGGCAGAAGTGAAAGTGGTACTGATACGCAATTACCAGCAGAAGTGCCGACAGAAGTCAGCGACGTTCGGCAGAAGTTGGAAAGCGACAAAAATGCTTTGGTAGATAGGTTTTCTTTTGGTTCGGAAAGTTCGTTCGGCAGAAGTTCCAAGAACGACAGCGAAAATAAAAACAAAAACAACCGATCGAATCGTGGTCGACCCGTAAGAGAATTCAATCCCAAGTCTTACGAGGAACAGAAATGCTGGGAGATCGCCCAAGAGCTGGGAGAAAAAGATATGACCTTTATTCTCTCGGCTCTCAAAAAATATGGACTTGCAAGAATTGAGGAAGCTTACCGGTCCGTAATGGATCAACCGAACGATAAGGTTAAAAATAAGGGTGCATATTTTAATCGTCTACTAAATTTGTAACATGCCCAAACTCACGTACTTACGACCAAAACATAAACGAGCCATAGAAATGAAATGGTATGGCTCCCAGTACAAAGAAATTGCTGGCGAAGTTGGAGTCTCGATTGATACGGTTAAGTTCTGGTTTAGATCGAATGGGTTTTTGAGAGAGGCTTATAGTAAATACAGAGGCGAGCAAATTCTGAATAGGGATATACAGGAAAAACGGGAAAGAATAAAAGCACTTACAGGTAACGGTTCGCAACAGAACACAGCAGATATCATAGATTCCCTGAGTCTGCCGATCCGCAAAATGTTCCAAAAGTTACCAGTTAAAGAAAAAGATGCTGTAATGGAACGATTCTATGAATTAACTCGGGACTCCGAGGAAAGAATGAATAACTACACTAAACGACACCAACTTACCCCAAATGACACCAAAAATGAGAAAGAAATAAATACACTTAGACCCGATAAGACCCAAAATAGGCCACTGAACCGGGCAAAACCATGCGAATAACTACACTTAAATGCAACAAAATGCAGTTAATTACAACGTTTGAGCAAAAATCTGGACACTGTGGGCAACTCGAGCTTAGCTTGTCCCCCGAAATAGCGTATGTTGTGTTTGAAAGCTAAGCCTAAAATTATCAACCAAAAATTAACATGAAAATATTATGGAACATGCATTAATTTACTGCCGAGTCTCAACCGAGGAACAAGCCGAAGACGGCCACCATTCCCTCGCGACTCAGCTCAAGCTCTGCAAACGAGCGATTGAGGAAAGCAACAAATACAAACTGGCCAATGACGGCGTCTTCGAAGACCCCGGTCGATTAGCGACCAATATGAATCGTCCCGGCCTACAAGATATGCTACTGCGAATCCAAGACGATAAAGCGATCAAGGCTGTATTTATTCAAGACACCGACCGTTTAGCTAGAAATGCTCTTGATCACATGCAGATCAAGGCGATTATGAAAAAGCACGATGTCGAACTTTTTTCAGTCTCTCAGCCAGGCATCACTGATAGCCCCGAGGGAAACTTTATGGACTTGGTGATTGCCGGAGACAACCAACTCCAATCACAAATCACTTCCAGAAAAACCCTGAAAAGCCTTGAGCAGAAATTTTGGGAAGGATGGTGGCCGACCGGCGTGGCTGTCGGATATTTAAACGCCGGCGATCCGAATGATGAGAAAAAGAGAATTATTATCGTAGACGAGGAACGAGCACCGCTTATCCAAGAAGCATTCAAAATGTATGTGACCGGTGATTATTCGGTCTTCGAAGTTCGTGATGCTTTATACAAGAAAGGATTCCGAACTCATGTCGGCAAACGTCTAGCTCACAGCAAGATGATCGAGATACTGAAAAATCCTTTTTATTACGGCGAAATGAGATGGCGAGGATTAGTTAACACCGGAAAGCATAAACCGCTTATAGATAAAGATTTATGGGATCGGGTCCAGCTGGTTATGGCCGAACACAATAGATATGCCTGCCGTCGGCAAAAGTTCAATTTCATTTTGCGAGGCCTTACTTTTTGTGCCAACTGCGGACAAAGGTACACCGCCGAACATCATCCAAAGAAAAATAAATCATACTACCACTGCAACCGGTCCGGAGATCAGATTAAGTGCAGTGATAAATACGTGGAAGTTTGGGATATAGAACAGCAGGTCGCTGATTTATTTAAGTACATAGAATTTACTCCTGATTTTACCGACAGACTGGTGATTAAAATTGAAAAGATTTACAGCGGTCGCAAGGAAGTCATAAATAAAGACAAGCGTGCCCTGAATACCCAAAAGATGATGATCGAAAAGAAACGAGACACCGCCGAGGAAAAACTTTTTGCCGGATTGATTACCGATGACGATTTCAGCAGGGTAAAAGTAAAAATCAAAGAACAGCTCGAGGCCTTACAAGACGAGCTGTATGCCCAAGATAAAAAGCTCAATATGAGAATTGATGAACTGCAAGATATGCTCTTGTTCGTCCGTAACGCTTATGAGGCCTACACCAAATCACCAGACGAGATGAAACGATTATTCCTCGGCCTTTACTGGGAGAGGTTCGAGGTGGCCGATAAAAAGGTCCAAACCGTAATACCATCACCGATCATCAGAGGATTAATGCAAGCTGAAAATATGGTCTTCACCAAAAAATACAAAGAAATCACCAGCCCAAGAATAATAACCGACTTGGCCGTAGAATTTACGCCATTCGTAGCTGGTAAATCAAAACCATTGGTCGCCCCTAAAACGCAAAAATCCCGACAAATTGCCGAGATTCCTGCCATGATATCCAATCAACCGAACTCGGTTATATTAGATACCGTTTGGGGTGCCTACAGAGATTTGAACTCTGACTGAGGGTTCCACAAACCCTAGTGCTAACCATTACACTATAGGCACCATGTACGGTCTTTTATACCATATTTCTTTTAAAAAATCCAGACGAAACGGACAATCCCGGTTTTTAGAGTCGGGATTATCTCGGAGAATTTCTTTGGGCAATTACATTCCCGCCAGAACCATGGAAGAAGAAACTCCGATAACGATAACGAGAAATAAACCAAAAATCAGTATTCCGTCAGGGGTGCAAAAATATTTTTTAATCATGCAATTATGTTTTTTAATAATGTCTATTATATCATATTTCTTCCGCGTCCGATAAAGATATCATAATACTCCATGGCTCTCTTCCAAAAATTCTCCAAACAATTTCATTAAATGTTTTAAGTTTTCCGGAGCAGGCGGACATTCAATGTCCCCCACTTTTCGTATTGGTACTATTTTTGAAGAGGTACTGGTCAAAAATACCCCGTCATACTGTTTCAGGTCTTCGGGCCGAATATCTTTTTCTTCCACGACAAATCCGTTTTTTTGCGCTACATGCAAGACGGCTTTTCTTGTAACGCCCAAAAGTATTTCCTCCTCTCGCGGAGTGTAAAGGGTATTCCCTTTTATGGTGAAAAAGTTTGTGCGAGTGCCTTCCGTGATATGCCCGCGGCGATTTATCAAAGCGGAATCATAGCAACCCCTTGCGCGAGCATCGCGGTAAGAGAGATAGCTCTGCAGCATATTAAGCGTTTTTGCGTGCGGATACAGACGTTCATAATTGGTTGTCGTAAGTTCTACTCCGTCGCGATACATTTTCTTATCAGGGAAACAAGGATTAAAACAGAGAATGGAAAGAAGCGCATCCTCTTTTTTCGGAGCTCCGATAAGAAGAACTTTCAGATTATAGGTTTCCGCTTCCGTTTTTTCAACCAGTTCAAGAATCGCTTTTTTTACCATTTCTCCGGAGAAAGGATGTTCCAGCCCAATAATGGTTGCCGAAGAGAGAAGACGCTCCACATGATGTTCCCAAAAATACACGATTCCGTTTGAAACGCGCACCGCCTCATATACCCCGAAACCGTACGTATACTCAATCCGTTCAAGAGAAATGACCGCTTCCTCTATCGGGCGAATCTCGCCATTTTTGGAGAAGTATTTAAATGACATGCCTTTATACTAACGCAAACAAAAAGAAAAGCAAAAAAATAACCCCGCACTAATGCGGGGTTAAGAACGAGGTTAAATTCCCTGAAGTTAACTTACTATCAGAAATGCCGGACTGCGCGCATTCCATCTGTTAGCAAGCCAATTCCAGCCAAGACAGACTTGATTGCCATCTTCATAAAGATAGGGAACGCCAAGTCTGTTATTGTTCATCCGAACAACAGATTTCCATCCCGGGACAAATTTCCCCTTGAAATGTTTTCTGAAGAAAGTGATTCCTTTCTTTTGTATTTCTTCCAAATCTCGCAGGCTGAGGCAGTCTTTGATCATATCACCGTCTCTGAGATACTCGTAAATAAGATTACCGACTACCCCGCAGTTCGTTTGTTGCCGGCAGTGAAGCAATAGTCGCAATTTTCCGGCATCAAATTCAGCGGGCCCAATTGACTCCAATTCAGGATGTTCCAGCCCTGCCATCCAATCAGGATAGTTGGCAGAAACAGTTCGGTCTACGCGCACCAAGTTTAAGTCGTCCCAAGGATTTTCTTTTCTCAAAAAACGCTTGAAAGCGGTAAGCCATATTTCGCCGTCTATACCGGCGAGTCTTTGTTCAAAATCATTCCTCGGTCCCTGAATTTCAGAGAGCGGGATATTTCCGAGCATGCCATTTTCGGTCATGGTCAGTCTCCTTTTGTTTGGTTTAAAGAACTCTGCAGACTGAACAATATCAGCGACAGAACCAGTGGCAATATATCAGCATTTACTCCGTTTTGCAATACGCGCAAAAAAATAAAAAACCGCGAAAGCGGTTTTTTATTGTTAGTGCCCAGGAGAGGACTTGAACCTCCACGTCTTGCGACACATCCACCTCAAGGATGCTTGTCTACCAATTTCAACACCTGGGCATTGGCAACGTGTATACAGTATGCACTATCCAGTACTTTTTTTCAAGTGGTTGCAAAAACACCCGCTCTCGCGGATGTTTTTTGAGTAATTATTTAACTTCTTCTTTCTCGGCTTTTTCTTCTTCCAAAACTGCCTCTTCTTCCGCTTTTACATCATCGGCGATTTCGCGTTCCGCGACATCCATGACTTCAAATTCCTCTTCCTCGGCGGTGATTTCTGCGGCCATGCGCTGATTTCTCATCTTTCTGCGAATCTCGCGGGCGACTTTCTCTCTGACATAATAGAGTTTGGATCGGCGAGTCTTCGTGCGGCGGACGATTTCTATCTTATCAATAATGGGAGAATATAACGGGAAAATTCTTTCCACCCCGACCCCTCCGGAAACTTTTCGTACCGTAAAGGTCGCTCCCGGCTCCGTACCGTGCTTTCGGGCGAGAACCATGCCTTCAAAAGACTGGAGACGGATCCTGTCTTTCTTGTCTTTATCTTTTTCTTTGATCTTCACGTAGACGCGAACAGTATCTCCCGCTCTCATATCAAGCTTTTTTCTTTCGGGGACGTTAACGGATGTGAAGTTTTTTGCAATCTGTGCCATGTTGTTTATTGTTTTACAGTATCGCTAATGTAGCATAAAGTGCGATTTTACGCAATATCCCGAAGCATTTTCTCCGCGGTAAGGAAATCTGACGGCAGAGGGGCCTCAATATGAAGGACTTTTTGAGCGGGAGTAACGGCATCAATAGAGAAAGAATGAAGCGCCGTTCGCGAAAAACCAAGGATTTTCAGGCCTTTTGGAGCATACAAAGTATCGTGAACCACCGGGTGCCCAATAGCTTTCATATGAACGCGAATCTGGTGAGTACGTCCGGTTTCGGGATAGACCTCAACATACGTGACACCTTTTCCTCTTTCCAACACTTTATAGGTGGTGGCAGCTTCTCTTCGGTCGCCCCTCGCGCCATATTCGGCAGACCACTTTCGGAAGTCGCTTTTGGAACGCCCAATCGGTTTATCAATAAATCCGGTATCGTTTTTTACCACCCCGTAAACAAACGTTCGGTATGTTTTTTTGATTCGGCGTTCCTGAAATTGTTTTTTGAAAAATTCAAAAGCCTCTGGCGTTTTGGCAATAAGAAGAGCGCCGGAAGTTTCGCGGTCAAGACGATGTATGATTCCCGGACGCCAGATGATGGAACCGTCGGTAGCGCGCCACGGTTCTCCCACTTTTTTAATATCGGGATATTTTTGAATCAGCCAATCGGAAAGAGACGGCTCTTTGGTGCGGCCGTCGGAATGGACAATAAGCCCGCTCGGTTTATTCACCGCAAGCAGGTCTTTATCTTCATACAGTATAGTGATGCGGTCAAAAATATCGGGTGCCATATTCGTGGATTCTAACAAAAAAGGATGGGTTTAGCCATCCTTATTTCCTCCACTTTTTACTGACGGGGAAAGAAGAGAAGTGTAGAGCGTTCTTGAAATAAGATCAAAAACAAGCAAAGCCTTTCCTTTCAGTTCCCCTGTTTCTGCTGTGTTGATATATGATTCTCTGTTCATATATGTATGATAGCATAAAACACGATATAAGTCAATTTCCAAAATAAAAACCCGTTTTTGTTCACGACAAGCAAAAACGGGTTTTATTAGCGGATGTTTATGTTCGTAAACTTTGAAGGTACTCTCGAAGGCCTTCTCCTATTTCGGGATGCTTCAGACCCATATGGATGGTCGCCTTGATAAAGTTCAATTTGTCGCCGGTATCAAGCCACTT
>CALREZ010000030.1 GCA_943356445.1 Candidatus Nomurabacteria bacterium | reverse complement strand
CCGGATGCGACGTGTTCCGCTTCCAGGAGGAATTAGACATCATTAAAAAACATCCGCGAGGGGCGGGTGTTTTTTGTAATTCTCTTCCGTTATAGGATTTAACGGGTTATACTGTAATCATATGCATGAAACAAAAACATTAAAAAAGGCGGGAGATATTATTCGCGAAGCTTTTGAACTCTATCAGAAACAATATCACACGCTTCTTTCTATCTCTGCTTTTATAATCATTCCTTCTCTTCTTGTTTCCGTTTTTTTTCAAAAAGGAATACTGCTTTCGGTTGCGGGAACATTCGGCCTCCTTTTTACTATCCTGTGCGGAAGCATCTTGGGGGTTCTCTTTATCGTCATTTCCTCATGGGGGCAGATCGCTCTTATTTATTCGGCAAAAGAAAGCAGTCTGACAGTTTCTGGGGCTTTTGCTCTTGCTTGGGAAAAACTTCTGTCTTATTGGTGGATCATGTTTCTGATTGGATTTCTCGTTCTCGGCGGCATAATGCTGTTTATTATCCCCGGTTTTCTTTTTGCTATCTGGTTCAGCATGGCTTATTTTGTCTTAGCGATGGAGGATGAAAAAGGAATGAACGCGCTTTTGAAAAGCCGAGAATATATCAAAGGACGAGCCTGGTCGGTTTTTTGGAGATACCTTGTTTTATCTTTCTGCACGCTCCTTTTTGGAATCCCCGTCAGTATTTTATTCGGCGGTTTTCCCGAACCATGGGGCGGTATCATCACGCAGAATGTTTTTTCTTTTTTGGTTGTTCCGTTTAATGTTATGTACATGTTTCTGCTGTATCGCAGCCTTGTTGAAACCAAAGGAGAATTTTCTTTTGTCCCTAAACAAAAAACCAAAAGAATTTTTATCGCTCTCGGATGGTTTGGTATTCTATTGCCGATAATTTTAATCGTTTCTCTCTGGAAATTTCTTCCTCCGGAAAAATTGGATGCGCTCATTCCTCCAAGGATAGATATGACCCAAAAAGGTTTTAATTCTTTTTCCTCCGCAGTCGTTCCTTTTATCTAAAGGAGGTATTGCTTTTTATCGTAAATTGTTGTTAAATACATCCGGACACTTTTGAAACATACGAAACCCAAGGAGGTTCTATGTCCGAACTTTTAAAAACGCCGCTTTCCGATTGGCATAAGGCGAACGGAGCAAGAATGGCGGAATTTGCCGGATACTCCATGCCGATAAACTACCCGGCGGGAGCCCTCAAAGAAATTAAAGCGGTTCGCGAAGCCGCGGGACTTTTTGATATTTCCCATATGAGGCCAATCGTCGTGGAAGGACTTTCCGCGCGAAGCTTTCTTAATTACGTTGATACGCGGGATCTTTCCCGGATGAAACCCGGCGATGCTCTCTACGGAATAGCCTGCAATGACGCGGGAGAACCCATAGACGATCTCATCGTGTATCAAAACCCGTTCTCTGAAAAAGAACGCGAATCGTTTTTAGTTATTTCAAACGCCAGCAATGGAACTCAAGTTCATCGGCATTTATGCGGAGTAAAAAAAGCCTTTGACATGCCCGACGAACACGTGAAAATTGAGGACGGTTTAGACCAATACGGCTTTCTCTCTTTGCAAGGGCCGAATGCGGAAAAAATTTTAGCGAAAGCTATTCATCTTGAGGAAGCTATTCCTCAAAAGTACTATTCGTGCCAATATGCTCTCATTTTCGGATATTTTGCTCTCGTGGCAAAAACCGGATATACCGGCGAAGCGGGGTTTGAAATTCTGTGCGACAAAGAAGTTACGCAGGAAATCTGGGCGAAATTATTGGAAGTCGGGGAGCCCTACGGATTGATTCCTTGCGGTCTTGCTTCTCGCGATACCTTGCGTTTGGAGGCCGGCATGCCGCTCTTCGGTCATGAAATGGACGCGGATCACGATCCTATAATGGCGGGTTTGGGCAAATACGTTAATTTCGAAAAGCCTCGGTATTTCCTCGGAAAATGGTCATTGAAGAATGTTCTGGAAGGAAAATCTTCAAAACCGCGCGAATATCTCCATGCGTTCATTATGGAAAAAGGTCGTGTTCCGAGACACGGCGATAAACTTTTCTTAAAAGATGAAGATAACCTTAAAATAGGGAAGCTGACCAGCGCCGGTTTTTCTCCAACGCTTGAGAAAAATATCGCGATGGGATATACGGACAGAGAATTGTCTTTTGATTCCGAAGTTCTTATTGAAATCGGCGGAAAATTATATCCCGCAACCGTTACCAAATTGCCGTTCTATAAAAAAGCGAAGAAATAAAAAGTAGAAATATAACCGCGAAGCATGGCTTCGCGGTTTTTCTTTGCCCGCCATAGCCCTTCGGCAAACTCTGGGCGAGGAGGATTGATTGACAAAGAGAGGAAGGGTACGAGCAACATCGTGTCAACATTGATATGCTTTGCTCGTCTGGTATCATTATCAATGGTTTTGATATTTGAAATGAAAGAGAGGGAGGTACTATGGATGCGACGCAAACCGCTCCAACCGTTTGGTGTGAACAAGCCGTAAAGCTTCTTCAATCCGCTCGGAAAAAAGCGAAAAAAATGTCTCCGGAAGAACTTATCGTTCTGAAAAAAGAGACCCATGAAGAACTGAAACATATTTTTACCGAACGCAGCCTTCGCGAAGAAATTGCGGAAGACAGAAATCTCCGCAAAACAAAAGCGGAAGAAAGCGATCTGAAAAAGAAATACAAAGCGCTGCAGGAACAAGTGGAATTGCTTGAACGAGAAAATCTTGCAATACGCGAACTGCAAAAAGACCATGATACTCATATTATCTCGCCGAATACCGGCTTGGGAACTTCCGAAGCGACGGCGATGGTCATTCTTTCCGATTGGCATTGCGAAGAGCTTGTTCGCGCGGAAACGGTTAACGGGAAAAACTTTTTCAATTTGGATCGCGCAAGAAAACGCGCTGACAAATGTTTTCAAAAGATCGTCAGTCTGACAAAAAAAGAACAGCAAGACGTAACCATTAATAATATGGTCGTCGGATTGCTCGGCGATTTTATTTCCGGCAATATCCATGAAGAACTGTTGGAAAATTGTCAACTTCGTCCGATGGAAGCGATCCTTTTTGCTCAAAGTCTTCTTGAGTCGGGAATCCTTTTTCTGCTTGAACAAACGAAACTGAATTTAACGTTCGTTTGTCATGTGGGCAACCATACGCGGATTACGAAAAAAGTGCATATTTCCACGGAACAAGGGAATTCGCTTGAATCTCTGATGTATTGTTCACTGAAACAAAGATTTGCTTCCGAACCCCGCGTGAAATTCATTATCGCGGAGGGATACCATTCTTATCTGGATGTATACGGAACGAAAATTCGTTTTCACCATGGACATTCGCTGCGTTACCAGGGTGGCGTCGGCGGGTTGACTATTCCGGTCAATAAAGCCATTGCTCAATGGAATAAGATTATCCCGGTTGATCTTGATATCTTCGGACACTGGCATACCTATATGCACATGAAGAATTTCGTGGCCAATGGCTCGCTCATCGGCTATAATGCCTTTGCTCTTTCCATTAAAGCGGACTTTGACGTCCCCAAACAGGCCTATTTTTTGATAGATAAGCGCCTTGGGCCGTCAATTTTTGCCCCAATTTTCGTAGACAAATAAGGTTTTTGTCTTGTTGCCGCCCCGATATATGGGGCGGCTTTTTGTATCAAAAAACGCCTTTTGAGGGTACTGCGGTCAAAACTCCGCTCTTGTATTGACTTAATCACTCCTTTTTGTTAGGATACACCGTAAAGCTCTCAAATAGCGGAGCTTTTGTTTTTGACTAAAAATCACCATGACAAGATCGCTCAAAAAAGGTCCTTATGTGGACGAAAAACTGTTAAAGAAGATTGAAGGCAAAAAGCCTTCTCAAACGCCTCCGATCAAAACTTGGGCGCGCGCGAGTCAGATTTCCCCTGAAATGGTGGGATTCATTTTTGGCGTTCATAACGGCAGAATGCACGTTGAGGTTTTGGTAACCGAAGATATGGTCGGACATCGTTTGGGCGAATTCTCTCCGACGAGAAAGTTCATCAGACACGGAGGAAAAATGCAGAAAGAAATAGAACAGAAGAAGAAAGAGTCCGAGATCGCAGCCGCGAAAGCAGCGAAAACCGCTCCCGCCGCAGCCGATACCAAAAAGAAGAAATAAAACTGATATATCACAATCACCATGGAAACTGGAACAGCAACACTTAAGAACTATCGACAGGCGCCGAGAAAAGTACGGCTCATCGCCGGCTTGATTAAAGGACGCGAGGCAAAGGAAGCTTTGACCATTCTTCGCTTTACTCCCAAAAGAGCTTCTCTCCCGATTGTTAAGCTTCTTGAAAGCGCTCTCTCAAATGTCAGAAATGCCGGAGCTTCCGACAAAGATTCTTTCCGCATCGCGAACATGACCGTAGACAAAGGCGTCGTCATGAAAAGAAGCATGCCCCGCGCGAGAGGAAGAGCTTTTCCGATCAAGAAACGCACCAGTCATGTCACCATTACGATAGAGAGAATGGAGACCGCTCCGAAAGCAAAGAAAGCGGTAAAAGAAACAAAAACAGCCGTAAAGAAAACCGTTGCCGTAAAAAAGGCTCCGGCGAAAAAGAAAACCGCAACAAAGGAATAATTTTTTAATTTTTCATTTTTAATTTTTAACTCCGTTATGTCACACACCGTTCATCCATATTCGCATCGTTTGGGAATACTCCGGGATTGGAAATCTCGCTGGTTCGCAGCGCCCGGAAAATATCAGAACTTCTTGAAATCAGACGTTCTTATTCGGGAGTACTTGGAAAAACGCCTTCATGGACATCATGTCAGCGCTCTTGATTTTGAGAGAAGCGCCGATACCTTGAAAATTATCATCAAAACGGCTCGCCCGGGAATGATCATCGGACGCAACGGAGAAGGACACGCCAAACTCCGAAAAGACGTTTTTGATTTTGCCAGAAGGAACAACATCACTCTTTTGGAGAACCTCAAGATTGATATTGAAGAAGTCCGCTATCCGGAAGCTGATGCCGCCATCGTTGCGCAAATGATTGCCGAAGGTCTTGAAAAACGCATGCCTTTCAGACGCGTTCTCAAACAAACCGTAGAAAAGGTTATGGCGAGCAAAGAAGTTCAGGGAGCCAGAATCGGAATTTCCGGCCGTTTGGGCGGAGCAGAAATGAGCCGTTCCGAAGAGATCAAAAAAGGAAACATTCCTTTGCAGACCTTCCGCGCCGATATTGATTTCGCGAAAGAAAGAGCCAATCTTCCTTACGGAGTTATCGGTATCAAAGTTTGGATTTACAAAGGCGAAGTTTTTGAACGAAAACCGAAAGCATTTTAATTGAATTTTTTATCAAACAACCAACATGTTATCTTTCCCAAGAAAAGTAAAGCATCGGAAATGGCAGACCGGCCGTATCAATCCGAAAAAACCGAAAGTTGAATCGCGCGGCATTACCGTAGCCTTCGGTTCTTTTGGCCTGAAAGCGCAAAGCTCCGGACGTGTCCGTTCCAATCAGATTGAAGCGGCGAGAAAGACGCTCACCCGTACGCTTTCCAAAACGGGAAAGGTTTGGATTCGTATCTTTACGGACAGACCGTTTACGCACAAAGCGGCGCAGATGCCGATGGGTAAAGGAAAAGGAGATCCGGAAGGATACTGTTTTGAAGTTTTTCCGGGACGCGTGCTTTTTGAAGTAGACGGAGTAACTGAAGCGGTGGCAAAAGAAGCGCTTCGCAAAGCGGGGGCAAAACTTCCGATTAAGACGAAGATCGTCGCTCACGTCTAACAAATATATTTACAAACATGAAAGACGAAATAAAAACAAAAAGTTCTGAAGAATTGGCAAAAGACCTCAATGAAAAAAGAGAGGGTCTTCGCGGAATGAGATTCAATCTCGCCGGTTCAAAGATCAAGAACGTTAAGGAACAGAACAGCCGAAAGAAAGAAATCGCCCGCATCTTAACCGAACTTAACGCGCGAAAAGCCTAAGGGTTTGCAAGTTTTAAAAACATGGAAAAGAAAACAATACATCTGAAAAAGTTTAAAGGAGTCGTCGTCTCCGACAAAATGAATAAGACCGTCGTCGTACGCGTCAATCGTTTCGTGAAGCATCCGAAATACGGAAAATTCATTGAGTCAAGCAAGCGTTACAAAGCGCATGATGAGACGAACGAATACAAGACCGGGGATAAGGTCGTCATTGAAGAGACTCGCCCGATTTCAAAAGACAAAACCTTTAAAGTGACAGGAAAGCAAGCCTAATAAAAATCACAGAAAAGCAATAACATGATTCAGCCACAAACCATAGTTAAAATAGCGGACAATACCGGAGCCAAAATCGGACGGGTGTTCAAAATACCCGGAGGTTCAAAAAAGCGATACGCTGAGATAGGCGAAGTCGTTATTTTGGCGGTTCAGGTCGCCGAGCCCCGCAAATCCGTAAAAAGGAAAGACGTTCTTCAGGCGGTCATCGTCAGACAAACCAAACCTTTCCGCAGAAAAGACGGCTCGTATGTTCGTTTTGACGAAAATGCGGTGGTCATTTTAGAAAAAGGCAAGCTTGAACCGAAAGGAGGTCGCGTGTTCGGGCCGATTCCTCGCGAGCTCGCGGAACGCGGATACCAGAAGATCGTTTCCCTCGCGCCGGAAATCGTTTAATTTCAAATATATATATGAACGTAAAGAAAGACGACATGGTCATAGTCCTCACGGGCAAAGATAAAGGGAAGAAGGGTAAGATCCTTCGCGTTTTCCGCGACCTCAATAAAGTAACCGTTGAAGGCGTTGCCATCAGAAAGAAAACCCTTAAAGCAAAAAGAAAAGGCGGAAAAGGGCAGATTATTGAAGTGGCCTCTCCTATCAATGCTTCAAACGTCTCATTGATTGACCCGAAGACCGATAAGCCCACCAGAGTCGGATCCAAAATCGTTGCCGGAAAGAAAGTCCGCGTAACCAAAAAAAGCGGAGTAGAAATTTAATAAAAAGCGAAAGGTACTTGTATATCTCAAAAATATACTTATCCTCTATCATCTAATATCATGGAAACCATTAAAGACAGAGAAAAGAAAGCCTTTGAACTCATGAAAAGCGAGTTCGGCTACACTAATACGATGCAGGCGCCTCGTCTTGTTAAAGTTATCGTCAGCTCGGGAACCGGAAAATCAAAAGATCCGAAAAGAAACGACCTGGTCATTGACCGCCTCACGAAGATCACCGGACAGAAGCCTTCTCTTCGCGGAGCAAAGAAATCCATCGCTTCCTTTAAGGTAAGAGAGGGAGATCCTGTCGGCGTTATGGTAACCCTTCGTTCGGGAAGAATGTACGGTTTCTTGGATAAGCTCATCAATGTCGCCATTCCCCGCATGAAAGACTTCCGCGGATTGGAAGCGAAAGCGATTGACGAGATCGGCAACTACACCATGGGGCTTCGCGAACACACGATCTTCACCGAAGCAACCAACGAAGACCTGAAAGACGTTTTCGGACTCGCTATCACCGTCGTTACCACCGCCAAGAATGCCAAAGAAGCCAAAGCCTTTTTGGATATCCTCGGTTTCCCGTTCAAGAAAGCCGAAGCGAAATAAATTTTATAAAAAGAAAGCCGCCCGATTTTGGGCGGCTTTTGCGTTGCGCTGGATTATGGCATTGAGGCAAATTCTTTCGGTTCTTTTTGCTCTGGTAACGGCTGAGGGGGTATTTGCACAGATTCTGACGCGGTTTGTAATTCCGGCTCGGGTGCTTCCTTTGCCTTTATCTTCTCGGAAAGAGCAAGGATCGCATACCCGGCGGAAATAAAGAAATTCTCTAACGCTTTTTTCTTCAAGTCTTCATATTGACTCATTGGTCTTACCTCTTTTGGCGTTGCTTGTTTCTAGGAGGCAGTATATCGTATTTTTATTTCATGTCAATAAGAAAATCATTTGCCATATTGAGAAAAATAGTTTAGAATATCCGTACTGAAGCCATCTCTGGCTTTTTTGTTTAGACATTTTTATTTATAAGAAAAAAGTTAAAAGAAAAAAGTAAAAAGTTTAATGTTATCGTCACTTTTAACTTTTTTCTTTTAACTTTTAACTAAAAACATATGGAACGTGATTATCCACTGGAGAAAGTAAGAAATATCGGAATTATCGCGCACATTGATGCGGGAAAAACCACCACTTCCGAGCGCGTGCTCTTTTACACGGGAGTAACGCACAAGATCGGAGAAGTGCACGAAGGAGAAGCCGTCATGGACTGGATGGAGCAGGAGCAGGAACGTGGAATCACCATTACCTCTGCGGCTACCACTTGTTTTTGGACGCCGACCTATGCCAAAGGAGATGCGACCAAAAAGCATCGTTTCAATCTGATTGACACCCCTGGGCACATTGACTTCACTATTGAGGTGAAGCGTTCTCTTCGCGTTCTTGACGGAGCAGTCGTCGTTTTTGACGGTGTTGCTGGTGTTGAACCTCAGTCTGAAACCAACTGGCGCTATGCCGACGACGGCAATGTTCCTCGCATCTGTCTCATTAATAAATTGGACAGAACCGGAGCTTCTTTTGAACGTTCCTTCCAGAGTATTCTCAATCGTTTGACTAAAGATGCCGTTCGCATGCATATCCCGATCGGGGAAGAAGACAAACTTCTCGGCGTGGTTGATCTGCTTGAAATGAAGGGTTATCACTTTGACGGAGAAAGAGGGGAGAAAGTTGTGGAAGTACCGATTCCGGAGAACATGAAAGCCGATGCGGAAAAATATCATAACGAATTGATAGAAAAGATTGTTGAACAAGACGAAGATTTGATGAACGAATATCTTGAAGGAAAGATTCCTTCGCTTGAAGTTCTGAAAAAAACGCTTCGCAAGGCAGTTATCGCCAACAAAATCGTTCCTGTTATGGCAGGTTCTGCTTTGAAGAACAAAGGAATTCAACTCACGCTTGATGCCGTCGTTGATTATCTTCCGAGTCCGCTTGATATTCCCGCGCCGAAAGGCATTGATCCGAACACCAACGAAGAAATTACTCGCGAAGTTTCTGATAAAGCTCCCTTGGCAGCGCTCGCTTTCAAAATCGCCAGCGACCCGTACGTCGGACAGCTCGTTTTCTTCCGCGTCTATTCCGGAACGCTTGAATCAGGTTCTTATGTTTTCAACGCCACCAAAAACAAAAAAGAAAGAATCGGACGTATTCTCCGAATGCATGCTAATGAAAGAGAGGAGGTGAAAAAAGTTTTTGCCGGAGAAATTGCCGCCGCCGTCGGTTTGAAAGACGCGACGACCTCCGACACATTCTGTGATGAAGACCACCCGATTATTCTTGAAAGAATTATCGCTCCGGATTCCGTTATCTCCATGCGCATTGAGCCGAAGACAAAAGCCGACCAAGAGAAAATGGGTATGGCCCTCTCTCGCCTCGTCGCCGAAGATCCGACTTTCCGCGTCAAAACCGATCCCGAAACCCTTGAAACCATCATCTCGGGAATGGGAGAACTTCACTTGGACGTTATGGTTGAACGTATGAAAAGAGAGTTCGGCGTTGAAGCCAATGTCGGCAAACCGCAGGTCGCGTATCGCGAAACCATTCTCGGAAATGCGGAAGCGGAAGGAAAATACATCAAGCAGTCCGGCGGTAAAGGTCAGTATGGTCACGTACGCATTCGCATGAAACCGCTTGATAAAACGGTTGATGTGGAAGAATTGCCGAAGAATACCAAACGCAACAAAGAAAATACCTTTGAATTCATCAACAGCATTAAAGGAGGTGTCATCCCGCAAGAATTTATTCCCGCGGTTGAAAAAGGTCTTCGCGAAGCGATGGATCGCGGTGTACTCGCAGGATTCCCAATGGTTGACCTCTCTATTGAACTCTACGACGGTTCGTACCACGATGTTGACTCTTCCGAAATCGCCTTTAAGGTCGCCGCTTCCATGGCGTTCCAGGAGGCTACCAAGCATGCAAAAGCCGTTATCTTGGAGCCGATTATGAAAGTGGAAGTCGTTATGCCAGAGAAATTCATGGGAGACATCTCAGGACACCTTTCCTCTCGACGCGGACAGATAGAATCCATGGAAGATCGCGGAATGAATAAGGTTGTGAAAGCGACCGTTCCGCTCTCCGAAATGTTCGGCTATGTCACCAGCCTCCGCTCCATGACCGAAGGTCGCGGAATGTCCACGATGGAATTCTCACACTATGCCGTCGTGCCTAACAATGTTGCAACGACCATTATTGAAAGCAGAAAGTAATCGTATTGCAAGGCTGTTGGGGCTATTTCACTCTATTTTTGCAATAACAAAAAAAACGGCGCTCGCCGTTTTTTTGTTTCGTCTTGTTTTTTCTGTTTGCGGAGATATAATAAATGGTATGAAAAAGGAAACAAAAAAAGAAATGACGATTGAAGATTTGGCAATGATTACGCAACAAGGATTTTCTGGTCTTGAATCCAGAATGATGGGAAGGTTGGATGATTTTCGCAAAGAAGTTAATACTCGTTTTGAAGAGGTAAACACTCGTTTTGAAGAAGTAAACGACCGCTTTGATCGCGTAGAACATATTCTTTATCGCGGACACGATAATCGCATTGAAAAGCTGGAAGATAAGATTGCTCAGATCCAGGTTATTCTCGGAAAAAAGCTGGCATAAACTCAATAAAAAATTTCTCAAAAAACGGCGCTCGCCGTTTTTTTGTTTTGTTGATATAATCTGTGTATGAAAAAGAAACAACTTTTTACCATTTCTCTTTTTGGTCTTATCCCGAATTTTGTTTTTGCGGCATACGGCGGATACTATGACAACATTGTCGGCTGCGGGATAAACACTATTCCGAAATTTATCAAAGCGACGCTTGATTTGGTCATTAAAGTCGGCATTCCCGTCGCTTCCGTTTTTCTTATCTTCGCTGGTTTCATGTTTCTTACCGCGCAAGGAAACGAAAGCAAACTCACCGCCGCCAAAAGCGCTTTCTTCTATTCCTGTGTCGGTTTTGGCATCCTCATCGGCGCATGGCTTTTTTCCACCGCCTTTGTCGG
>CALREZ010000029.1 GCA_943356445.1 Candidatus Nomurabacteria bacterium | reverse complement strand
AAAAGTTCTTTTGTCTCCGGAAAAGACTCGGTTTCTCTTCTCTCCGCGCACAAAGCGAAGGGAATGGAATTTGATACCGTCTTTGTCCTTTCTTGTCAGGACGATGTTTGGGCCGGAAGACCGAAAAGCTCTTTGCTCTCTTTTCCAAAAAATCTTCCGCTTGCGCCAGCAGGAAACACATTAGACGATCATCTTCGTTTGTTCTACGTCGCGATCACCCGCGCGAAACGGCATTTGTATCTGACTTCGTATCATACGAAAGAAAACGGGAAGGAGTCGCTTCCATTGCAGTTTCTTGTTTCGTCGACGACAGAGGAAAAAGAAACAAGCAACAAGCAACAAGCAACAAGCAAAAAGGAAATGGACGAAAAATCGGATGACGAAAACTTGCTGTTCAGTTCTTGGAAAGCCGTTCTCACTCCGCCTTTTATTGCCGATGAAGAAGCGCTGCTGAAATCTCTTTTGGAAGAGTATCAGATGAGCGTAACGCATCTCAATAATTTTCTTGATGTTACGCATGGCGGGCCGCAAACTTTTTTGGAGCACAACCTTCTTCATTTTCCTTCAGCGAAAATTCCTTCCGGCGCATACGGATCGGCCATGCATCATACGATAGAAAGCATCTATACTTTTCTGAAGAGAGAGGGGACTTTGCCGGCGGATACCATGATCGTGGATTGGTTTGAAAAGGAATTGAAACAGGAAAGGCTTTCTCTCCAAGACCATACATATTTTTTGAAGAAAGGAAAAGACGCGCTTTCTGTTTATTTGAAAGAGAAAAAAGATACCTTTGAACTAACGCATAAAATTGAAACTGATTTCGCTCATCAGGGGGTTATCTTGGGCGAGGCGCGGATAACGGGAAAGATAGACAAAATGATTCCTGAGGGCGACCGTATAAAAGTCGTTGACTTTAAGACGGGTAAGTCTTTCTCCGAATGGGAGAAGGGTACAACGGAGGAAAAAATAAAATTGTATAAATATCGTCGACAGCTTATCTTTTATAAATTGCTGGTGGAAAATTCCCGCGACTTTGGAAAGTTTACGGTAGATGAGGGAGTTCTGGAATTTCTTGAACCGGACAAAAAAGGGCGCATCCTTGAGTTGACCGCCGATATTACGAACGAAGAAACCTCACGAACGAAAGCGCTTATTGAAGCCGTATACAAAAAAATAGTTAATCTTGACCTCCCGGATATTTCCAAATACCCGCAAGACCTGAACGGCATGCGGCAGTTTGAGGATGATTTGCTTTAATTCCAAGGTTGTGCTTATATGAATTCGGGATAGGTTGAACGTTGATAGGAGGTTTCCGTGATTCATTTTGTACCCATTATATTTTTGTATTCCGCTTTATGCGCTCTTGGCGCGGCTATCGTTTTTGGTTTTATGTTCCGTATGTTGAGAGACGACGGCGCGGCGCTTTTTTTTGGGGGAGACACTTTCTCCAACAGCCGCATGATGCTCATTATCGCCATGCTGTTCTCTTTGCCGTTTTTTGGAAATGCCGAAAGCACCGCCTTTGAATACCTCGCTGACTTTATGGAAGTATTCGCTCTTTGGGGAATTTGGGCTTTCACTTTTGCGACCGTCGTGGAAAAACGATTGGTCTCTTGGAGAGAATTTCTTCCCAAGAAAAAAGAGGGAAGAAAAGTTGTTCCGAAATGGCAGCCTAAAAAAACGGACAATAAAAAACCGAATCTTAAGGCCTAAGAGATGATAACGAATTTTCTTCAATGTCTCGGCGGTTTGCTGCAGTCAATCGCGGTTTTCTTTATTGCTGCGTATCTTTTTGCCTCTGTCGCGGAAAGAAGATTCGTCCACTGGCGGGAATTTCTTCCCAAAACGAAGACTCGCAGAAAATAGATGTGTAAAACAAATAGCCCGCAATACTGCGGGCTATTTTTCTATCCCTTTACAACCTTTTATTTGTACGGTATCGTTAAAACAGAAATAACCGGGAGGAGGACATGAGAAAGAATGAATGGTCAGGATGGGAAAAATTGGTTTTCGCAGCGAAAATTATCGGTATCGGCATCGCCGTATTCCTTATCGGCGGTTTGATCAGTTTGGGGATGTTCCCCTTGTAAAAGCGCAACGGCCCGTTTATACGGGCCGTGTTTTTTCTTTATATTCCCATAAGAGCGAGGAATTTTTCAAGTTCTTTTCCTTTTATTTCGCGGAACTGTCTTGGGTTCAAGGATCCGAGGGCGATGTTCATGATGCGAATGCGTTTGAGGTCGCGAATGGTATACCCGAGCGCGGCGCACATGCGTCGCAGCTGGTGTTTTTTTCCTTCGGTAATGATGATATGCAATTTATTTTCGCTTACCGCTTTTGCCGTCGCCGGTTTGGTTCTGTATCCCTCAATATCCACTCCGCGTTCCAGCTCTTTTATAAATCTCTGAGTAATCGGTTTGTCTACCGTAATGGCATATTCTTTCTCGTGCGATCGGTCGGGCGATAAAAGTCTTTCCGTAATTCTCCCATCGTTGGTGAGAATGATGAGTCCGTAAGAGTCTTTGTCCAAGCGCCCGACCGGGAAGACCTCTTCGCGAATTTTTCCTCGGATGGCATCTTCAATGCTTTCTTCTCCGTTTTGCGGGCTGTGCGAAATGACGCCTTTCGGTTTGCAGTAGGCGAAGTAAACATATTTTTTTGAGCCTGCGCCTTTTACGAGTACGGTATCATTTTCGTATACGGGGTCGCCAAGTTTTGCCAGCTTACCGTTGATGGTCACCTTTCTTTCTTCAACCAAAACATCGGCTCCTCTGCGAGTCGCGTCTCCTCTCTGCGCGAGGTATTTGTTTATCCGCATCGGGTATTCATTTTTCGGTATCATCGTGTTGACAACATTACATTATTTATGTTACTCTGTCAAACAGGTTTTGGTTTTTTTTTCATAGGAGAAAAATATGAAAAAGTTGTGGGTATTTCTTGTTGATCGATTTACCGGACGCAATGCGAAAAATTTTGAGGTATATGACGAGATAATGACCATACCGAACATGGTAACTATCGCCGGAATTCTTTGGACATTCCTTTACATCGCTCTGTATTCTTTTAGTATTTCCCCGGTTCTCATTCCGGTACTGGTCGTCCTCATTGTTTTAACGGATGCCTTTGATGGCTATCTCGCCGACTTGCTTAACCAGCATAGCAAATACGGAAAAGTGCTTGATCCGCTTCGCGATCGTTTGTTCACAGTTGCTTTGCTCGGCAACATTTGGCTCATCGCGGGGAATGATGTTCTTCTGACTATTGTTGTTACTATCGCGTTGGAATTAAATCTTGCTTTCTACTATCGCAGATATTATCTCCTCACCGGAAAAGTGAAAGAGGTTCATTGGCTGGGGAAAGCTCGTTCCGCTTTGCAGTGGTTGTTGGGTTTTGTCATTCTCGTTCAATTTTATTGGCTGGGCGTCATGTATGTTTCACCCGCTTCTCTGGTACTCGTGATGTTCATGGCAAGTTTTGCCGTGAATCTCAATACTTTTGTATTTCGGAGATGATAAAAAGGGGTCGGTTCGTTTGAACCGACCCCTCCTTTTTTTGTCAAAATGCGGTATGATAGGAGTATGAAAATAAAAACAAATTTTCACTTTCATACGGCCGATGATCCGGGTGATCCGATTGAATACTCAACCAAAGAGGGAATTGATAAAGCGGTTTCTCTCGGGTTCGGAGCGCTCGCCATAACGTGCCATCAGAAATTCGCATGGACGGAGGAGTATGCCGAGTATGCCAAAAGCAAGGGACTTCTCCTGATTCGCGGCATAGAAATATATGTCGGAGAAACGATGGCGAACTCCAGGCGGCATGTTCTCGTATTGAACGCTACGCCCGATGTGGAAAGTATCCGTACGTTTGAAGCGCTTGAAATTTACAAAGGGGAACACCCGGAAGTTTTTGTCATTGCCGCGCATCCGTATTTTTACGGCAATATCTGTTTGAAGAGATTTTTGGAAAAGTATATCTATCTTTTTGACGGAATAGAGCTGTCTTGGTTTTATTCGCGATGTTTCAATCGGAATGTGAAAGGGCGGGCGGTGGCGGAAAAATACAAGCTTCCGTTCATCGCGACTTCTGATACCCATTACTTTGATTTTTTGGATACGAATTACTGCACGATAGAAGCCGAAAGCGCAACGCCGGAAGCGATTTTCTCGGCTCTTCGGGCGGGAAAGTTTGAAAATACGACCTCTCCTCGGAATTTTTGGCGGGATATGGTCTGGAAACAAGGCAAGTTTTTTTACCGTACTTACCTCTGGAGAAAACGGGGATGTCCCCAAAATAGCAAGGCTCATGCCTAAAAACACTTGCAAAACCCATTTTTTTGTGTTACAATAGTGTAACTTTTAGAGTTTGTCAAACGAATGTCTGAATTTTTAATTGTCGTTACGAATATCCTCCTTTTCCTCACCTTATACATGCAGGTGCTTTTGCTGTATACCTTTTTTGAAAAGAAAAATGTTTTTTCCAATACGGGCGGCAACGGCGAATCTCCTTTGAAACGATATCCGATTGTTACCATTATCGTTCCGGTATTCAATGAAGAAAAGACTCTCGGCGGAACGATAGAATCTTTGCTCGCGCTGGATTACCCGAAAGACAAGCTTGATATTCTTGTCGTCGACGACGGAAGCACCGACAACACTTTGACGGTCGCAAATACTTTTAAAACCAATCCGCAGGTTCGCGTGTTTACCAAAGAGAACGGAGGAAAACACACCGCGGTGAATCTCGGAATTTCTTACTCTCGCGGAGAGTTCATTGGCTGCCTTGATGCCGACTCTTTTGTGGACAAAAACGCGCTTTCACGCATCATCCGTTGTTTTGAAGATGAAAAAGTCATGGCGGTAACTCCCGCAATCAAGGTTCATACTCCTGAAAATATCCTCCAGCAAATGCAGAGCGTGGAATACAACATGGGCGTTTTTCTCAGAAAAGTGTACGGTTCCATGAACGCCATTCACGTAGCGCCCGGGCCTTTCTCTATTTTTCGCAAAGAAGTTTTTGAGAAACTCGGCGGATACGTAAAAGCGCATAACACCGAGGACATGGAATTTGCCATGCGCATGCACAAGAATCATTATCCGATTGCGAATGTGTACGATTCGTACGTGTATACGGTTACGCCGAAGACAGTGAAAGGTTTGTATAAACAGCGCCTTCGCTGGGTGTACGGATTTCTCGCGAATGCCCGCGATTATCGGGAGATGATCTTCAACAAAAAATATGGCAACCTCGGGATGTTTACTTTGCCCGCCGCTATCGTTTCCATTTTTGCCGCTCTGTTTTTTACCGCTCTCGCTATCGGTCGTTTTATCGCTCAGATAGCAAAGAGATTTATGGAATTTCAGGCGGTCGGTTTTCCCACTCGCTTTGAATGGCCTCACTTTGACTGGTTCTTCGTGAACACCAGCGAAACGGCCGTCGTCGTATACGCGCTTTCTTTGTCCACGCTTTTTGTCATCTTTGTCGGGAAAAAACTGTCGGACGGAAACATGAAGCCCCAGATGAACATCGTGTACTTTTTCCTCTTTTATGGTATTCTTGCCCCGGCGTGGCTGTTCAAAGCGGTATACAATGTCGTCTTTAATAAAAAAACCACGTGGAGGTAGACGCAGTTAAAAGTAAAAAGTAGAAAGAAAAAAGTGACTAAGATAGAAAAATTTGAAGACATAATTGCTTGGCAAAAAGCGAAGGAAATGACCTCTATGCTTTATAAAGCATTTCATAACAACAAAGATTTCGGTTTTCGTGATCAAATTCAACGGGCATCCGTATCTGTTATGAACAATATAGCAGAAGGATTCGAAAGAAATGGTAAAATTGAGTTTAAAAGATTTCTCATTATTTCCAAAGCCTCTTGCGGAGAAGTTCGTTCTATGCTTTATCTTGCTCTCGAATTTCGATATATTTCACAAACAGAATTTGATACACTATATACATTATCCACTGAAACATCAAAAATTCTTTCATCCTTTATAACAAAAATGTAACTTTCAACTTTTTTCTTTTAACTTTTAACTTAAATTATATGCACACAGCAGATTGGAAAAAATATTTTTATGTGTTTCTCGTAACCGTTGCGATTTTTTTGACGGCATTTTTCGTGAGCGATACTCTCGGAAATAAAAAGATACAAGATATCCAGACGATGCAGAATCGCGTTTCCATTGATATTCTTTCTTCCGAAACTCAGTTCGCGCTTCTTTCCGAATCGTCCTGCGAAACGGTCGGAGACACTTCGCTTTCCAAAGATCTGGATTCTCTTGCCGCGAAGCTTTCTTATGCGGAAGTCAGTTTGAACTCCAACAAGGAAGACGTGCTCTGGCTCAAAAAGAATTATTCTTTGCTTGAAATCAAAGACTACGTTCTTATGAAAAAACTCTCCGAACGGTGCAAAGTAAAACCGGTATATCTTCTGTACTTTTATTCAAACGCCAACGGCTCTTGTCCGGATTGTCAGAAGCAGGGAGTCGTTCTTACGGAGCTCCGCAAGAAATATCCCGGACTTCGCGTCTACTCCTTTGACTACGATCTTGATCTCGCTGCCCTTAAAACGCTCGTGTCCCTCTACAAAATACAACCCGAATTGCCCGCCATCGTGATACACCAGCGAGCGGAATATGGCTGGAAGAGCGTAGAAGATATGGAGAAGATCATGCCCGAATTGGCGACCCTGACCGGAACGACGACGGAAACAACGAAAGAGAAATAAGAAAAAAGCAAAAAGAAAAAAGGAAACGATAGCAGTTTCCTTTTTTTTGTGCGTTTTTGGAAATTTGGTATACTGTGTAGGTGGAAAATCTTGAACAAAAAAGGCGGGTTTTGAAACGGCTTCGCGAGTGGCGAGAGAAAGAAGCGGCTCGCTCCGGCGTGGAACTTTTTCGCGTGCTTTCTAACGACGCGGTGAACGGGATTGCGGAAAACCTTCCGACAACGAAGGACGCGCTTTTGGAGGTGAAAGGAATTGCGGAGAAGAAGTGGCAGACGTACGGGCGTGATATTCTTGCTATCGTGATGGAGGAAATGAATCCGGGGTTGTTTGGGGTGGAAAAAGAAGACGAAGAGACGAACGATGGAGAAACTGATGGATATCGCCAGAGCGGGGAAAAGATTTTTACCGTTGCCGACTATTTGGAAATACTTAATGTCGGACTTCAACAATTTGACGCAAAAGTGATCGGCGAAATTTCCAGTTTGGATATTCGCGGAAATTATCTGTTTTTCAGCATCAAAGACAAAAAAGAAAACGCGATGATGCCGTGCTTTATGTGGGGTTCGGCGTATAAGATGAGCGGAGTCTCTTTGGAAGAAGGAATGGAAATTCAGGTACACGGTTTTCCGGAAATCTACAAGCCGAGCGGACGGCTGACGTTCAAAGCGGATACGGTGGAATTGGTCGGAGAAGGAGCGCTCAAAAAAGCCTATGATGATCTGAAAAAGAAATTGGAAAAAGAAGGGCTGTTCGCGGAATCGCGAAAAAAACCGATGCCGGAATATCCGCAAAATATCGGACTCATTACTTCCGCAACCGGCGCTGTCATTCATGATTTTTTGAACAATATCGGCAAATTCGGTTTTAAGATATCGTTTCGTGATTCCCGCGTGGAGGGCGCGCTTGCCGTGAAAGAATTGGTACAAGCGGTGAGATATTTCAAAAAGAGGAAGGGGCTTGATGTTTTGGTGATTATTCGCGGAGGCGGTTCCCTCGAATCGCTTCAGGCTTTCAACAATGAAACTCTGGCGAGAGAAATTGCAGATTGTCCGTTTCCCGTCGTTGTCGGCATCGGACACGATAAAGATGTACCCATCGTTTCTCTTGTTGCCGACCGCGCGGGTTCCACCCCAACCGCTGTCGCAAAACTGCTCAATTTCACCTGGGACTCGGCGCTTTCAAAAGTGCGACTTTCCGAACAGAAAATTTTTAACCGGTATGGAGAAGCATTGTACGAAAAAAAAGATGCGCTCCGCAATTGTTCCGAAAATATTGAGGAAAGTTTCCGTCTCATTTTTGACCGCTTCCGAAATGCGGAGGAAAAGCTCAAAAGACATCTCGTTTCCATCGGCAGCGCCATTTCTCGCTTGAAGGAAAAAATATCACAAACAGGGAAGGTTTTGTCCGGAAAATGGGAAGACCACCTCAAACGATACAAAGAAAGCCTGAAGTATGCGGAAAAAATGCTCGCCGTAAACAATCCCATGAGGCAATTGAAACTCGGCTACTCGCTGGTATTCGCGAAAGGCAAAGTGATACGGAAAGTGGAGGACGTGGAGAGCGGGGAAGAAATAAATATCCGCGTTGAAAATGGAACGATTATCAGTAAAGCGCTCTGAACATGATCTATCATAAACTGGTGCGGGATAAGATTCCCGAGCATATTTTAAAAAACGGCAGAACCCCGATAATACACATTGCCGATGAAGAAGAGTATTGGAAAAAGTTGAAAGAAAAGTTGAATGAGGAAGTGGCTGAGTTTCAACAGGACGAAAACATTGAGGAACTGGCGGATGTTTTGGAAGTTATCGGAGCGATTATTCAATACAAGAATTTTTCTCCGACAGAAATTTCTGGGGTGAAGAAAAAGAAAGCCGAAGATCGGGGGAGGTTTACTAAAAGAATTATCCTAGACGAATCATAATTATAATCCTATGGAAAAGAAAACAAACGGGGTTAATTTGAGTGAAACATTAAAGAAGCTGGAAGCCATCTCTTCTTGGTTCGATTCTCAACGGGAGGTGGATGTTGAGGAAGGATTGAAGAAAGTGAAGGAGGGGGCCGAACTTATTAAAACCAGCAAGGCGCGCTTGGCGGAAATTGAGAATGAGTTTGAGGAAGTGAAAAAGGGAATGTCGGAAAACGAGTAAAAAGTTAAAAGAAAAAAGTAAAAAGCCTGACGTGTGTCGGGCTTTTTACTTTTTTCTTTTAACTTTTTACTCGTTAATTATTTCGTATCCACTATTTTGAGCGCAAAATAAATTCCCGAGAGCATTAAAATGCCGAGCGTGAGAAAAAGATATTTCATGTCGGCAACGGCAAGAAAGGCGGAAGCGCCGGCGGCTCCGATGACGAAAGAGAGCGGCCGCGTGTGTCGGAAGAAACTGATGAGGCTCATGTCGCTCGCTTCTATCTGTTTGAAGAAATAGGTTTCGGTCATGATCTCCACTGTGGCGGCGCCGACGCGCGTCATGAAAAGAATCGTTGCCCAGACAAGGACAGATGTTTCGGCTGTCAAAAAAGAAATCGCTCCGGTTGAGATGGCCATGATAATAAAACCGATGATGAGCATTTCTTTTTCACCGAAACGATGGTCGGCAATTTCTCCGAGCGGATACTCCAGAAAAATAAAAGGAAGGAGCATGACGCTGAAAATGATGCCGATCTCTCCCCAGTTGAAATGCATGGCTGTCGCGAGATAGATGGGCATGTAGATGACCATCCATACGTAAAAGAACTGGAGCAGAAAATTCGCGATGGAAATAAAGCGGATATTTTTGTTTTTCCACGCAAGCGAAAGCATTTCTTTCAGAGACTCGTCTTTGTATACCGGGTCGCGGAATGTGGAAAGTTTTTGTCCGATAATATACAGAAAAGGAAGCATGAGAAGGCCGGCGACGGTATAGATTCTCCAGAACTGTCCGTCTGAAAGAATGAAACCGACAAAAACGGGCCCGAGGAAAACCGCCGTATTCATGACCGTTAAAAAGACTCCTCTGGTTTGTCCGGTTGTTTCGTCTTTGGAGCCGTGCTCTATAAAGATATCCAGATTGTAGGAAAGGATATTGATGGCTACGACATGAGCGATGAAAACAAAAGCGATGAGAAACGGGGAAGAGAAAAATGCAAGGGAAGCCAAGGTGACGATTTCAAGAGCGGTAAAAAACATGGTAATGGCGTAGTTCCCGTATTTTCGGAGAAGTCTCGGAGTCAGCGCCAGACAAAAAATCGTGAAGAGGGAGCCCAGCATGTATACGGTATTTCTGTCCGTATCGCCGAAGAATCGCGACAAAAACGAAGAGTCTATATAAAGGGCGATAGAGTAATGCACGGATAAGAAAAACGTCGCCAGATAGACGCTCGGCAAAACGCTTTTCATTTTGTGATGGGTCGGTCTCCAAAGCATGAGTGAAAAAATAGTTAGCTATTATTGCTTATAGTATACACCAAGAAAACGGCGATGAGTACTTTAAACAACTTGGCGGTGAAACCGCCAAGTAAAAATTGCGCAACAAACTTCCCTCTTCGCCTAGTTTTTCTGGTGAAAAAACCGTGCTAGCATAACGGCATCATGAAACTCAAAATCACTCTTTTTGCGTTCGTTTTTCTCTTGATGCCAGCCTTTGCTTCGGCGAATATATATTTTTATGGCGAGTCTGGAGAAGAAGACTGTTCCGCTATCGGAGTGTGGGAACCGTTCTCTAAAACTTGTACCATGAATCGCGATGCGGAGGGGTATATAGAAATAAACGACTCAGGGACGACTCTTGACGGAAACGGACATACTTTGTCTCATCGTTTATACGATTCCAATTATGGAATCGTGGTAAGCGAAGCGGGAACCGTTACCATAAAAAATCTCCGCATAAATGGTTTTTATTCCAGTGTATTCTTTAATGATTCTCCTTACGGAATCTTGGAAAATAATACCATAGAGAGCAACGGATTTGGCGCGTATTTCTCTTCTTCCTCTTTTGGAACCGTGCGGGGGAATACGATTACCGGACAAGAGAGCGATTTCGGTATTAAGGGCGCGTATTCTTCCAACAATCTTCTTATAGAAAACAACACCGTGTCGGGATTTGATGAAAATCTCGTGCTTGACGAGGCTTCTTTTTGGACGGTTAAAAACAATACTCTCTCCGGAGGATACACCGGTATTGACGTTTATCGTTCAAGCGATAATGTTTTTGAAAACAATACCGTTTCCGGAGCGGAGGATATCGGCGTGTATTTTTCCGATTGGAGCGATATCAGCTCTTACCGAAACGCTTTTTCCAATAATACATTTAAGGACTCAAATCTTGGGGTTTTCTTCACTCTTTATGTTGATACTGGAGGTGGCGGTGATGGTGGAATTTTTTCTTCATTTGCTCCAAAAAAGTTTCTTAATTCTTTTTTTCTCCAAAA
>CALREZ010000028.1 GCA_943356445.1 Candidatus Nomurabacteria bacterium | reverse complement strand
GAAATGATGAAGTCCCACCACGGCAGAATCTGGGCCGAGAGCGAGGGAGAAGGAAAAGGCGCAACGTTTTTTGTGGAACTGATGAGCGAGGAGTAGAGGGGAATTTGAAAAACAACATAAAAGAAAGCCCAACAGATTTGCTGGGCTTTTTATGTTTATGGAAGAAGGGAACATTCTGAGTTTTTCCAAGAAGACGAGTGATTGGAAAACCATGTTTTCTTAATGGTTCGTTTAAAGAATATATGCCATTTTCTTTTTTTGTAAGTATTCTGTATTCGCAGTTTCTTAGGTTTCCAAATGACTCAAAAAGTTCTTCTTCCCATCCAAAAATAAGCATTAATAATACGCGAAACTCAAATCCGTGGGAAAAGATGACGATGTCATTCTCTGTATCTTTTTGTAACCTAAAAACTTTTTCTTTGAATCTTTCCAATCTGCGAATCATACTTAAAGCGCTTTCACCTGTTGGAAAAGTATACCGCAGTACCCCTGTTTTATAACGTTCAGCCTCAATTTCCGGCCTGTTTTCTGCTGTTATTTTTCCCCAATTTTGTTTTACAATAAGCGGTTCAATTTCTACTTGAACGTTAAGATTATCCGAAAGTTTTGGCAAGACTATTTTAAGAGTTTGCACGTTACGAACACCTGGGGATGTATAGAACTGTACAAATTTACTATTTCTTAACAGTTGAGCCAAAACTGACCCGAAATTATGCGCTTGCCGAATCCCTTTTTCTGTTAATGGAATTTCAAGATCATTTAGTTTATCGTAAATAGTATTGTCTATGTCTTCAATAGATTCTGCATGTCTGCAAATTATTATTCTTGGTTCGTTCATCATTCCTCCTCTATGATTGGTTTTTTGGTTTGTTTGTTGTATACTCAACTTAATGAATAATACAAGAGATAAGGAAAGCGGAAAGATTTTTATCGTTTTGAGAGATAAAGATGTTTTTCCTAATACTCCGGAAGCGATGGAAGCTGTTGATGTGGTTTGGAAAGTCCGCCCCACAGGAAAAGTTGTCCTTTTTAATGAAAAGAATGAAATTGCTTTGATGGGTAATAAGGTTAATGCTTTTTTATTGTTGCCCGGCGGGGGAATAAATGACAACGAAAGTATCCTTGACGGAATAAAGAGAGAATGCCAAGAGGAAACGGGATGCCAGATTGAACTTCAAGAATCACTTGGCATAACGGAGGACTTTCGCCTGCGAGATAGCAGGCACTGTATAAGTTTCGGCTTTTCCGCAAAGGTTGTTTCTTATGGCGCTTCAACTCTTACTGAAAATGAAGCTGATATAGGAGCTTACGTGAAGTGGTTTCCTCTGTCAGAAGCGATAGAATTGCTTTCCAGCCAAGAGAAAAAAGTCAGAAAGGGAGAAGTAAAGTTTTACAACACTTGTTTTAACACTATTCGGGATAACTTTTTTCTTCAAAAAGTTAGAGATTTAATTCATGAATAATCCTATTCGTGAATCAATAATCTTTTTTATAATATAGCTCGTTGATATTTCTTCTGCTTTATAGCGTGGAAAGAGATGCGTTTTTGTATTTGGCGAAGACTCTGTAATAGTTTCCATTCTTTGTTGTATTTTTTCTGTATTACTTTTTTCATTTCCAAATACAACGCTATTTGGTTTAAGTAAAAACAAAGTCTCATAGCTATTTGGACTCGTTTCTGCTATATAAACAAAATCTACATATCTGATACTGGCGACCATCTTTGCTCGTTGTCGTTCGTTTATTATTGGTCTGTCAGACTCCTTATATTTTTTAATATAATTGTCGGAGAGTACTGCAACCACAAGCAAGTCTTCCAAAGAAGACGCGTACTCAAATAAGTGTATATGACCCGCATGAATAAGGTCAAAACAACCTCCTATCAAAGTAAATGTTTTGCCAAGAGTCAATATATTTTTAATTTCTGTTGCACTGTGAAAAATTCGATCCATAGGTACTCCTTTCAAGGTTCTGTTTGAAACTTATCATAGTATATGATACAATATCGGATGTGTCAAATATCTGATTTATTCGGGCGTAATCCCGTTTTTGGATTTTAAAAAACAGTATATACTATATCTTATATGGATAAAGTCAGTTGTATTAAATACGTTGAGGCATATTATGAATTTTCAAAGGATTGCCCAGTGGCTAAATTGTGGGTTTATAAAGCTTATGGATACGCGGAAAAGAGCAAAGGAGGTATTGTCCTAAAATTTGTAAAAAAAGTTTCCGAAGATGAAAATTTTGAGCGCGATTTTGTTGTGGAAGGTTATTTTATTCCGAATGAAGCTCTGATTTCAGAAGATACGGCTCCATATCTGTCAACTCTAGATTCCATGGAGCTTGGTTCATTTAT
Organism: Candidatus Nomurabacteria bacterium; assembly: GCA_943356445.1. Lineage (GTDB taxonomy): Bacteria > Patescibacteriota > Minisyncoccia > Phycocordibacterales > CAIJYI01 > CAIJYI01. The sequence continues at coordinate 9,615 of CALREZ010000028.1, read as the reverse complement.
CGGAATTGTTTGGACTAACATAGTTAAACTCGCGAATAGTTCTGACCACCGTATCTCAACGAAAAGAACAAAAGGGGTTTTGATAAAAAATGAAAGTGATTATCTTGTCATAAAGGAACCAGAAACTGCCGCGCTAGAACCTTTTTTCATAGAAATACCCGACAGGAAACCGACATACGCCATAATACCGAAATCCCTTATTCTTAAAGTTGATACTATTCATGAATAAAATAATTCAAAAATTTCATCCGGAAAATTTTGATGATGATATCATTGTTGAAGTTACTTTTACAAAAGAAGACGGAAATAGCTATAAATGCGCTGGAATTTTGGCGAAAGAAAAGGAAGAATCAATACTTATCGGTTTTACGGTTAAGGAAGATAAGATTCAAGATTACATGGAGATACAAAATAAAGATATTTTGGAAATTTCTTCGGCTGAAGAATTGTCGTAAAGCAAAATTCGTTTTTCAATAAACAGAAAATAATCTGCAAAAAACTCTTTTTTGGGGCGGTTTTTTGTGGTATGCTGAAAACTCATATGGAAAAACTGTTTGGATATATCTATGAACTGTATGGGATCAAACTCTCGTTTCTTGAGCGGGTGCAAAAGGGATATTTGTCGGAAAATCATGTTCTTTCCGATGGAGATATTAAATACTTCTTGAAAAAATACCGTTTTAACAATGAAGAAAAGATTTTGGAAATACACTCGGTTAAAAAGTATTTTTCTGATGGCGGGATTCCCGTCATTCTTCCTCTTTCAACGAAGGAAGGAAGAACCTTCTTTTCTTTTGGCGGAGAATTTTACGCGATTTTTCCTTTTATTTCTGGTATGCAAACAGAAGGGAAAAACCTTGCCGACTCTGGAATTATTTCTTTGGCTGAGATGCTCGGGAAAATGCACCTTTGGGGAAAGAACTCAAAGCTTTCTTTAAAATCGGTATTTAAACCATGGAATAAAGAAAAAACGCTTAAAGAGATATCTTTGATTGAAGCGGAAATACAAAAAATATCGCAGCCTTCGGACTTTGATGTTGAAGCTCTTAAAGGAATACAAGAAAAAAAGAACTTTATCTTGGAAAACTCTCTCGTTTGCGAGAATTTTAATCTTCCGAGCGACCACCTCATTCATGGCGATTATTTGGAACATAATGTCTTTTTTGATAAAAATAACAGGGCCTCTCATATCTTTGACTTTGAGAAAGCGGAGTATAGTCCGAGAACGCAGGAATTGCTTCGGTCTATGATGTTTATCTTTTTCAACAGCGGAATCAACGAAAAAGATTTTAAAAACGCGAGACTGTATATTGATTCCTATTCGGATATCTATCCTCTTTCAAGAGACGAACTTGCGAGAGGGCTGAAAATGTTTTACACAAAATCTTTCCACCGGGTATGGGTTGAAAGCGAGCATTATTTGAAAAACAATAAACGGGTGGATTTGTTCTTGAAAATGGATAATGATCGGATCGGATATCTTTCAAAAAACTATGAAGAGTTTGAAAAAAGAATAATTCTGTAGGCATCGAAAGCGAAGGGTCAATGGAAAATGAATAGAAGTTGTTGATTAAGAATGCAAAACGGTTTCGGGCGGTTCGTTTTTTAGCTCGTCCGAGAGTTGGGAGTGTGGTATTATAAACAAGCAGTTATGTCTATCAAGTCTGTATCGAATGCTGTACCTCCTCACACCCTTTATAATAATGCGATAGCATCGCCGGTACGAGGTTGTACCTCGTACCGAAATGTTTGTGCGACCAAATAAACTTTGTTTTTTCAACGGAACCTAATCATAGTATTCAAATGTTTCGGTTCCGGGTACAACCCGGAACCGGCGGCGTAAGTGTGAGGAGATGCCGAATGTTGTCTTGACAATCAACTATAATACGACTATAATACGACTATGTTTAAACCGATATTTCAGCTCAATACGAGCCTTTTAAATAACATTGTTCATATCAAGAATTTGATCAGTGAATTGAACAAGCAAAAATTCCCCGAGATTGTTTTGGCTCGTTTTGAAAAAGACAGTTATGCGGTATCCGCTTTTGCTTCAACGAGCATAGAGGGAAACCCGATACCTTTGACCGATGTACGCAAAATACTCAAAAATGCGCCGGTGCATATCCGCGATACGGAAAAAGAAATTCTGAATTATAACAAAGCCCTTGAGTATTTGGATACGCAGCTGACAAAACCGAAACCGATAACGGCCTCGTTTATACGCTCGGTTCAATTTGCCGTGACCGAAGGATTGATTGATAAGAAAAACGCGGGGAAATTTCGTTCCGAACCCGTCGTCGTGAACGATCCGAGAAAACGGCAAATCGCCTATATCCCGCCAAACGCGCCTGATGTGGAAGAACTCATGAACGAACTCGTCGCATATTTGGAAAAAGAATACAACCGCATTGATCCTCTCCTTCTCGCCGGAATTTTTCACAAGCAATTCGTCGTTATTCATCCGTTCATGGACGGAAATGGGCGTACGGCCCGTTTGATTACAAAATATCTCCTTGCTCGCATGGGTCTTGATACTTTTCGATTGTTCAGTTTTGAAAATTATTACAACCAAAACGTCACTAGATATTTTTCTTCCGTCGGTGTCTTGGGAGATTACTATGATGTATCGGACAAAATTGATTTTACCGATTGGCTTGTTTACTTTACCGATGGCATTATAAATGAATTGCTTCGCGTCCAGAAATTGCTTAAAGAGACCATTCCGTCATTCAAGTTGTCGGAACACGAAAAAACAATAGTGGAATACATAAAAAAGAACGGTACCATTTCAATAAGCGAATACGCAAAAATCACAGACCGAGCGCATTCAACGCAAATACTTGATTTCAAGCGTCTCGTTGATAAAAACATTATTGAAAAACAAGGCCAAGGCAAAGCGACGTATTACACACTAAAGGTTTAATTTTGGGGAAGGTATTGCCTGCCGGTTGCCGTTAAGATCAGAAATGTCTATTTAATAAAAATCGCTTTTTGTGCTAAATTATAGAGTATGGAAACTAAAGAAATTGAAAAGAAGATTGAGGACATTTTCTCGCGAGGGGTGGGGAAGTTTGTGGACCCTGACGACGCTTTCAGAAAGAAATTGCTGGCGAAAGCGAAGGGGGAATATCCTCAGGATATTATTATAAAATTCGGCGTTGATCCGACGCGGCCCGATATTCACTTGGGGCATGCAGTGGTTCTGCGGAAGCTGCGAAGCTTGCAGGATATGGGCTGCAAGGTGGTTTTTCTTATCGGGGATTATACGGCGCAGATCGGGGATCCGACCGGCAAGAGCAAAGTGCGGCCGGAGGTGGAACAGAAAGAAGTGGAGGCGAACATGAAGACCTATCTGGATCAGGTGGGGAAAATTCTCCGTACGGATGATAAAGTTTTTTCTTGGATTCGCAATTCGGATTGGTTCTTCGGCGTTGCCGATATATTTTCTCCGAATTCCGTAACCGTAACGCAGGAAGGAAAATCTCTGACTTTCCCCGCCAATTCATTTTTGTCCAAGGCGGCCATCTTTGACCAGACGAGGATGCAGAAGACTCACTTGCATAAAGAGGGAATTGAAAGCATTACTTTTCAGGGTCTGCTCTGGACTCTCAAGCATATCACTCACGGACGACTCATTCAGCGCGATATGTTTCAGGAGAGAATAGAAAAAGGAGAAGAATTGTATATGCACGAAATGCTGTATCCGGTGATTCAAGGGATAGACTCTCTTATCATTTCTCACTTGTACGGCAGCTGCGATTTGGAAGTCGGCGGAACGGATCAGACTTTCAATATGCTCATGGGACGCGATGTAATGAAAGTGAATAAAGCGACGGAACAATCGGTGCTTTCTTTTGAACTGCTCGTCGGTACGGATGGAAAAGAGAAGATGAGCAAGAGCTTGGATAATTACGTCGCGATTACCGATGAATCGGCCGACATGTACGGGAAGATTATGTCCGTGCCGGATGCTTCGCTCAAAACATATTTTGAGCTTTGCACCTATACGCCTTTGGATATGGTGAAAGAGATTCTCGGGAAGATAGAAGAAGGGGGCAATCCTCGCGATGCCAAAATGCGTTTGGCGAAAGAAATCGTTTCCATTTACCACGGAGAAGCGAAGGCTCTCTCAGCGGAAGAGGAATTTGTGAACACTTTTCAAAGGGGCGGAGTGCCCGAGAATATGCCGGAAGTGAAGATCGCCGAGGCGGAGTATGAGGCGCTGGAACTTTTGCAGAAATGCTTTGAAGGGGAAGACAAAAGCAACTCGGAAATACGCCGGCTTTTTGACCAAGGGGCCATAAGCTTGAACGAGGAGAAGGTTTCCGACATACGGGAGAAGCTTTCGGTGAAAGACGGAGACATTGTGAAGGCGGGGAAGAAAACATGGTTCAAGCTGGTAAAATAGCCGGTTTTGCGTGATTTATCCATATTTTGAGCCATTTATTCGTAAACACACGGAAAGGACGAAAAGGGTTGCTTTTTCTTGAGATTTCCTGTAAGATAGAGGAACTATGAAATTCGCTATTATAGAAACAGGAGGAAAGCAATATAGAATTGAACCGGGACAATCGTTTCGGGTTGAAAAACTTGCTGAAGCTAAAGAGGGAGAAACCGTCATTTTTGACAAGGTTCTTTTGACTTCCGAAGACGGAAAGATTGAGATTGGAACCCCTTACATTGAAGGAGCTACCGTTGAATGCGGTTTTGTCGGAAATGGAAGAGCTAAAAAGGTTACCACCATCAAATACAAACAAAAAAGCCGTTACTATAAGAAAAGAGGTCATCGCCAAAACTTCACGGAAGTAAAAGCGGAGACGGTTTAATCTCAAAGAAAAGCCCCGCGTTTGCGGGGTTTTTCTTTTTTAATTTTTGTGATAAAGTACCGATGGTTATGTTCTGAAACAAAAGGAGGAAACATGACAACGCAAGCAGCTGAAAAATTTGAGCATATTAAAAAAGGAGTGAGAGGCGTTCGGACGGTGTTGCCGGAGACAATGAAGGCGTGGAGCGCATTTCATGAAAAGGCCATGGCGTCGGGCGCTGTTGATGCGAAGACAAAAGAAATGATCGCTCTCGGAATCGCCATTGCCGGAAGGTGTCACAACTGCATTATCCTGCACGTACAATCCTGCAAAAAGCTCGGAATTACTCGCGAAGAAATTTTGAGCGTGTACGAAGTGGCGATGGTTATGGGCGGAGGCCCCGCCATGACCTATTGCGCCGAACTCATGGACACGCTGGAAGAATACTATCCGAAAGAAAAAGCATAAAATAAAACCCCGCAGTCGCTGTCGCGAACGCGGGGTGTTTTTTTACAAGGTACGCCCTTGTTTGGAGAGAAGATATTTTCTTCGGAAGAAAATCGTCAAGAGAAACGTTCCGTCTATCGTGGCGATAGAGAGAGGAAAAAGCAATGTGGTGATACTGTATGTTCCGATGGCGGCTATGCCGAAAACGAATTTTATGCAGTTTAAGAACCACATGCCCATGGTTTCTTTGAACGGGTCGCGATAGCCGTTTTTCCATGTCGGAAAAAAGGCAATGGCGTCGGCGAAAGAAACGATAATAACCGGCATGATCAAGCCGCTTGAAATCCTCCACCACGCGATGGCAACGAGCGAACCGATGAAACAGACCCAGTCGCTCCATTCCGGTTTTTTCTTTTCGCAGAAAAGCGAAATGATTGCGACGATGAAGACGTTAAACGCGGTAACTCCCGTTACCGCCGATCCCCAGAGTCCGCCCGTTTTTAATTGAGCATAGAATCCGAAACCGGTAACGAGAGATAACGGTATCCATGTAAATAAACTCGGTTTATTTCCTCCGCGGAAGAATATGTTTACGTAGTAATAAAGGTACCCTGCGAAGCCGAGAAGCGCTCCGATGCCTCCAAGAATTATCTTTCGGTCGGCGAAAATGAATTCGGTAAAGACGTGATAAATATACAATGATTTCTCCTCAAGAAGTAAAAGAACGTCAGATTTGTTCAGACGTAACTGTACCTATTTTCAGAGAAAAAGTCAATCAAGGTTATGTTCTAATCTTTCAAGAAGTTTATTTTCTGCATTTTTGTGTTTAAGACAATTTAAAAATTATTTTCTCCATAGACTCCGGAGAGGAGGTCAAGATCTTTTTTGCTTGTTTTCAGGAGATGGTTATTCTTTTTTTCAAAAGCTCTGAGCGCTTCCGAGCCGTGAATGTCTTTTGTCATCTTTTCGTAGAGGGAAGCGAATGCCGCGAAATCTTTAATGAAGCAGTGTCCGCCGGCGCCTCGGCCGCTTTTGTGAACCGGATCCAGATGGGAATTTCCGATACGGGGATCGGCGCTCATCGCTTCGCGTATAGTGCCGTATCGTACGCCGGGAAATTTTTGAGAAAGATCGTGGAACATGTTGGCAAATACGACTTTCACGTAAAGAAAACAATTTCCGCCGTATTTTACGAACTCGGCTTCTTCCGCGGAACAGATAAGCTCGTAGGGGGCTTTAGCCATGACTTCAATGGCGCGCCTTGCGGCTTTTTTGTACTTGTCGGTTTGATACGGAATGCCGACGATATTTCTTTCGGGGTGGTCGGTATTGTATTTTGCCGTAGTTTCTACAAGAAACTCCGGCGAGTGCATGACGATGATGTCGGGATTCTTCTTTTGGAGTTTTGCGGTCGTCCCCGGAAGAAGCGTTGATTTTATGACGGCGATTTTTCCTTTTCCGACGAGAGGCAATACTTTGCGAAGTACCGCGTCGCTGAACCCCTGCGGAGTGGTCGGGGTGGGGACGGCAATAAAGACGATGTCGCACTTCGCGATTTTTTCTTTGTTTTTGATATACGGTTCTTCCTGCGAGTATCGCACGGTTTCGTACCCGCGTTCTTCAAAGTTGTCGGCATAATTTTTGCCGATCCATCCTTGTCCGATAAATCCGATGAGAGGTTTTGCGTTTTTCATATGAGATATAACTTATTGAATATGTATAGGTTACACCGGAATCGGTTTTTTTGAAAGTTTGCCTGTTTTTGAATTAAGTGCTATAAATGAAGCGGAAAGAAAAGCCCGCCTCCGTCCGCCAGCTGGCGGACTACGGCGAGGCAATGGAGGAAAAAATGAAACATAAATTTTTAACGTGGCTGTGCCATTTTGTGAATGACTTTTTGGCAAAAAGAATGCCGAACGCGAAGTATCGGTGCCCTTATGCAAGTCGGCATCAATACGACGATACCGATTAAAAAACAATCGGCGAAGGTTGAACCTTCGCCGATTTTTATTATTATTATTCTTCTTCTTTTATTATCTCTTCATATTCTAAGATAAGAGACGCTTCTTTGGGGAATTTTTCTGAAAACTCTTTTTTGTTTGCGGTCTTTTTAATAAAATAAGAAATAGCGCTGGACATTACTATTATGTTCCAAAAACAGAAAAGGGAAAGGAAAACGTTTCCGAGGATATCGGTGTTTATTCCATACCCGTTCGGTATTGCCAATATAAACGCCAAGATTGCCGCGCTCGTCATCATTCCGACGAGGCCGACGGTAAGGCCTGTTTCGCAGCCTTTGATTCCTTTTTTAAGATATTCGTTTCTTTGCTTTTTTGCTTCCGCTACTTTTTTTAGATAATCTCTTATCGTCGTGTAGTACATGAAAGGTTCCTCTTTTGTCACGTTGAATCTGTCTCAAGCCTAGTACCAATCATTTGTTTGGTCAATATAAAAAGCGGAGGGGCTTGAACCTCTCCGCTTGGTTTATTTCAGCAGTTCGTCGTGCTCGGCGATGCAGTCGGCCTCGCATTTGAACTCTTTTTTAAAGTCAGCTAGCGCGCGCGAGTTTTGAACTAAACTTAAAATACCGCTTGTAACACAGAAAAAGATAAAGAGATAATAAATGGTCGGAATACTCGCAAAGAAAGCCGCTCCGATGAATCCCGTTATCATTCCCCAACGATAAAATCTGACTCTGAAATTTACATATTCCGCCAGGTGTTTTTTTGCTTCCGCTACTTTTTTCAAATACTCTCGGTAGTGCATGGTAAGGTACCTCTTTCGTTGTTTTGAACCTTTTTCAGATTATCATGAATTATTGGTTTAGTCAAGCAACTTCATGGCATCGGCGATCACGCTCGGTTCGCCGTTTCTTGTTTTTGTTTGACTTTTGTTCCATTCGGGCATATCATAAAGAAAAGTTGGAAATTACGACTTTCCGACTTTTTAACGCATAAAAGATCATGCCAATTATTGCAAAAAAAACACGGATAACAAACCCGGCGATGATGTCTTTGTTGAAGCTGAAAAGCAAAGGACAAGTGACTATCCCCGCCGGACTGAGAGAACAATTCCGGCTTTCCAACGGGGATCTGCTGGAGGTAAAAGCCGATGTCCGCGGTATTTTACTCGTTCCAAAAGTCATCGTTGATAAAAAAGACATAGACGTTCTTTTTGAACGCGGAATGCGCGATTATCACGGAGGGAAAGGTTCCGGAACTTTTGCAAGTGTAAAAGAATTTAAGGCTTCTCGGTAAACATGAAATTCTTTTTTTCTTCGCGGGCGCTGGATGACTATGACCACTTACCTCCGCGGCTTCAAAAACTTTTTGAAAAACAACTTGAATTTTTGTTGCACAATCTCCGCTATCCATCTCTCCGAGCTAAGAAATATGACGAAACTACCGACCGCTGGCAGGCTCGGGTGAACGACGAATATCGTTTTTACTTTCAGATAGAAAAAGATGTCTATGTGATTGTCGCAATTATTAAACATCCGAAATAGCCGGAATTCACAAAAAAACACTGGCACTAGTACGACGATACCGATTAAACGAAAAAAAATAAAGCGGCGAGGTTTGAAACTCGCCGCTTCTTTTATTTGTTTCGCGCTATTTCATCAATTCGTCATGTTCAGCGATAAGGTCGGCTTCTTCCGGAAATTTTTTCGGAAATTCTTTCCGATTTTTTTCCGTTTTATAAAGATTTGTTAACGCGCCGAAAGTACCCACGGCAAAAGAAAAATACAGATACAAATTGTTTGCGGATACCAATGGCATCACAAATATACCAAGGAATCCCAGGAACAACATCCACTGATAGATAGCAGTCCCTGTTTCTATATATTCTCGTTGGTGTTTTCTTGCTTCCGCCACTTTTTTCAAAAACGCTGTATGTTCAGCCATTTCAATGTACCTCTTTTGTTTCATTGAACCTCTCCTAGACTATAATGAATTATCATTTTAGTCAAGCAGTTTCATCGCATCGGCGATGACGCTCGGTTCGCCGTTTCTTTTGGAGAATTTGCCTTTGATGGCGACGCATTTTTCGGCGACGAGGAATTCTTTGCAGAGTTCAAACGTGCGGGGGAAGACGACGACTTCTATCGTATCATTCAGATCGGCGACTTTAATGAAGGCCATTTTTTCATTTTTCTTGGTGATCACCTCGCGGAGTTCTTCTATCAGGCCGACGACGGTTATGGCCATGTTGTCTTTTCCTTCTTCTTTGAGTTTTTTGTTGTTCCATTCGCGCGCTTCCATTTTCTCGCGGTATTTATCCAATGGATGTCCGGAAATGTAGAGGCCGAGGAGCTCTTTTTCCCAGACGAGTTTTTCAAACGGTTTGGCGGGCGGACACT
>CALREZ010000027.1 GCA_943356445.1 Candidatus Nomurabacteria bacterium | reverse complement strand
TTTATTGAAAAACCGCGAAAAAAGGATATGATGGAGAGATTATGGAATTTCTTCATGCGAAAAATGTACATTGTATCGGTTTGGGCGGAATCGGGGTTTCTGCCGTTGCCCGGTTTTTTGTTTCAAAAGGCGCGAAAGTTTCCGGTTCGGATCGGGCGGATTTTGATCAGGCAAAAGAACTGAAGAGTCGGGGAATAAAAGTATTTACGAAACATGACGCGAAAAATTTGCCGGCTCAAACCGAAGCGGTGGTGTACTCCTCTGCTGTTCCCGAAGACAATCCGGAATTTGTCTTAGCGAAGCAAAAAGGCCTTCCGATGTTTGAATACGCGGAGGCTTTGGGAGAAATAATGAAAGGGAAGTACGGCATCGGCGTTTCAGGAACGAACGGAAAGACGAGCACGACCGCGATGTTGGGGAAAATTTTGGAAGCGGATAAAAAAGACCCAATGGTTATTGTCGGAGGGAAAGTTCCCGGCTGGGATGCCAATTTAAGATTGCCAGTTTCCCCGAGGACTGCCCTCGGTAAAGAACTGTTTGTTGCGGAGGCGTGCGAGTATCGGCGGCATTTTTTGAAATTGAGTCCGAAAGTTATCGTGCTTACGAACATAGAGGCGGAACACTTGGATTACTTCAGAGATATTGAAGATGTAAAAGATGCTTTCTCCGAATATGTCGGGAGATTGCCGAAAGACGGATTTTTGATTTGCAATGCTGATGACAAAAATGTTTCAGAGGTCTCAAAAAATACCAAAGCAAAAAAAGTTTCCTGTTCTTTGAAGAAAAAAACAGCTGATGCTTTTGCTACGAACATTCGTTATGAAAAAGGAAATCAAGTATTCCGGGTTTTTTGGAAAGGAAAAGATCTGGGAGATTTCAGAATCGGCGTTCCGGGAATTTTTAATGTGATGAATGCGCTTGAAGCGATTGCTGCCGCTCTTGCTTTGCGTGGAAAACCCGAAAGCGCGAAAGCGGCGCTCGCAAAATTTCATGGCACGTGGCGGAGATTTGAGCGAGTTGGAAAATCAGGGAAGACCGTCGTTATCTCCGATTACGCGCATCACCCGGCCGGCGTCGGAGCAACCATACAGGCGGCAAAAGAACTCTATCCGGGAAAAAAGATATTGTTTGTTTTTCAGCCGCATCAGAAAGACCGGACGCTCAAACTTTTGAATGAATTTGCCGAGGTCTTAAAAAAAGCCGATGATCTCGTTCTTTCCGAAATATATGAAGTGGCGGGGCGAAATGAAACGGCAAAAAAAGTAAGTTCGCTGGATCTCGTGAGCGAAATTTTGAAACTTCGCGATATTAACATCGCCTACGGCGCATCTCTGAAAGAAACGGAAAAAATACTGCGCAAAATGCTCCCGTATTACCGTGCCGTCGTCATTATGGGTGCCGGAGATATTTATCAGATTGCGGGAAGTCTGGTAAAATAGATCTATGAAAACACACAATCTCGCTTTTATAGACGTGGAAACGACCGGGTTGGACCCGGAAAAACATGAATTGATTGAAATAGGGTGCGTATTGGCGAGGCAGGTGCGGCAGGAGGGGAAAGGCCCCTCGTTGGAAGTGCTGGACGAATTTGAATTTAAAATTCTTCCGGAACATTTGGAAACGGCCGATCCGGAATCTTTGATGATAAACGGCTATACTCCCGAGCGATGGGCAGCCGCTATTCCTCTTAAGGAAGCGATGGAAAAATTTTCCGAGAAAGTTCGCGGGGCGTCATTTGTCGCCCATAATGTTTCTTTTGATCTCGCTTTCGTAGACCAAGCTTTCAAAAAAAGCGGAGTGAAAAATTTGATGCATTATCATAAAATAGACACGATTTCTCTCGCTTTTGCCGTACTCTATGATAAACCCGAAGTGGAAAAATTCTCGCTTCGTTTTCTTTGCGAGTATTTCGGCATCGTCAATAAAGATGCTCACACCGCTTTGAGCGATGCCCGCGCAACTTTTGAGGTGTATAAAAAGCTCTTGGAAAAGGAATAGCAGTATCACTCTTGAAAAAGTTTGTCAAATCGCATAGAATAGACGAATGGTACAGAACGGAAAAAAAGTTTTTGTCGGGCTTTCGGGAGGGGTGGACAGCTCTGTTTCGGCGGCCCTGCTTCAAGAAGAAGGATACGAAGTAACGGGTGTTTTCATTAAAACATGGCATCCGGATTTTTTGCCGTGCACATGGAAAGAAGACCGTTTGGATGCGATGAGGGTTGCCGCTCACTTGGGCATACCGTTTGAAACGCTTGATCTTGAAGAAATCTATAAGAAAGAAGTGGCCGATTATATGATAGAAGAATACCGAAAAGGCAGAACGCCGAACCCTGATGTGATGTGCAACAAGAATGTGAAGTTCGGAGGATTTTTGAAATACGCCTTAGAAAAAGGGGCGGATTTTGTGGCTACCGGACATTACGCTCGGAAAGAAAAAAGAAAAAAGAAAAAAGAAAAAAGGGACGAATACGCGCTTTTCATGGGGGCAGATAAAAACAAAGATCAGTCATATTTTTTGTGGACGTTAACGCAGGAACAACTTAAACATATTTTGTTTCCCGTTGGAGATATTGAAAAACCGGAGGTAAGAAAATTGGCTCAAAAATTCGGATTGCCGACAGCGGAAAAGAAAGACAGTCAAGGCGTTTGTTTTTTGGGAAAATTGGATATGTCTGATTTTTTGGAACACTACGAAGAAAAAAAACGCGGGGATGTGCTGAACGAAAAAGGCGAAATTATCGGATACCACGACGGGGCAATTTTTCACACGCTCGGTTCTCGCCATGGATTTACCATTACGAAAAAGGGAACAAGCGATACTCCGTACTTTGTTATCGCCAAAGATATTTTGAAAAATACTTTGACGGTATCGCACAAAGAACGGGGGAGCTTGAAGGGGAAGGGAGATCAATCTCTTGCTCTTGAGAATGTGAATTGGATTGCAGAAACGCCGTCTCCGGATAAAATATATTCCGCTCGCACTCGCTATCGCGCGGAACTTTTCCCATGCAAGGTTTCTTCTCTTGGAATTGAATTTATAGAACCGCAAGACCCATCGGCCCCCGGACAGTCCGTGGTGGTTTATGATGGAGAGGAATGTTTGGGCGGAGGGATTATACGATAGGAGATGCTGTTCCTTCTCTCTCTTTTGCGCCGTCAATCGGAGTGGCAAGGTAGAATGTTGTTCCTTTGTTCAATTCAGAGGTAAACCAAATGTCTCCTTTTGAACCGTTCATAATGGATTTTGCAAGGTAAAGCCCCAGTCCGTTCCCGTCCGTATCTTTTTCTTTTACGTTGTCTGCGCGAAAGAGCTTGGTGAAAATCTTGTCTTGCTGGTCTTTGGGAATGCCAATCCCCGTGTCTGATACGGTGATAACTAAACTGTCTTTTTGAATGATATGACCTCCAATGCTTTCTCCGTTTTTTTTCAGGAAGATTTCCAAATCAATAGAGCCTTTTTGGGGCGTATATTTTACCGCATTTGAGATAACATTTTGTATGGCGATGCGAGAAAGTTTCGGATCAATAAAAAATAGCTGAAGGTCTTTGGGGTATTTTTCGCGTATGAGCAGCTCTTTTTCTCGTATTTGTCTTTCCATATCTTTTACCGCTCCTTTGATTAGACTCACCACATCGGTCGTTTGTGGGGTTATCGCAAAGGTGCCAAGTTCAATTCGCGATACGTTAAGAAGCGCATTGATGAGGACAATCATTCTCTCGTTACTCTGATAAACTTCTTCGGAGTACTCTTTTTGCTTTTCATTCAGTTTCCCGGCTTCTCCCGCAAGTAACATTTCCAAAAACCACTTCATGCTCGTCGGCGGGGTGCGGAGCTGGTGCGAAGCGAGCAAGACGAATTCCGTTTTTGCCTTGTCTATTTCTTTTTCTTTGGTGATATCGCGGAATACTTCAACCGCGCCTATTATTTTTTTATCAAGAATAATGGGGGATACGGTCATTGTGGCGGGAAATTTCGTTTTATCTTTGCGTACGTATTGATAGCTGGGGCCCATTGCCATGGTGGAGATTGTCGGGACGCCCGTGAGAGCAAGATCCATCGGGCGTTTCTCTCTCGGAATAATGTTTCCGTTTTCGTCTTCAACCGTAATGGCATGAGAGAGTTCTTTGCCGGTCATTTGTTCGGGGTAATCGCCGAGCATTATTTGCGCCGCTTTGTTCATGAAGATTATTTTTCCGGCAGTATCAACCGAAATAACCCCATCATTGATGCTTTCCAACATGGTTTCATACTTGGTCTTTGCTTCCAGGGTTTCTTCTCTCTCTATTTCCAAGTCCTGCGTTCTGCTTTGAACTTTTTCTTCCGATTGTTCCAGACTTATGTAGGAACTTTTCAGTTTAGATGTCATTTCATTCAGCAGCGCGGATAATGTTCCGAACTCATCTTTGCTTTTTATGTCAAGAGCGTGATTCAAATCTCCTTCCGCAATAACCTTTGTTCCTTCGTTGATTTTTCGGAGCGCCCGGCTCATTGATCGGCTTGTCCTGTATGATACTAAGGAAATGGCGCTGATAATGCAGGCCAAAATTATCATAATGAACCCGAGCAAATACATGGCAAAAACCGATCTTTTATTGCTTAATTCGGATAGAATAAGCATATTTGAGACCCTTTCTTGCGCTTTTACCGAAAGAACATCTTTCTTTTGTTCTATAAAAGCTCCTGTTTTTTGTTGCTCTACAGACGAAACGACCTGATTAAAGAGCGTTTCGCTGTCTGAGAAGGAAAGAAAAACATTTTCAAACAACGATTTTTCTTCTTGCTCGGTAAAAACGGATTTTCCCTCGTTCAGACTTTTTTGCAATGAACGATACGTGACATGCCACTGATTCTTTGGTCGTTCTGCCGGATGCAAAAGATATTCATCTTGAAGCGATATCAGTTGGAACGAATCCGACGTAATTTTTTGCGCCAGCCTTTGCTCTTGCTGAGATTTTTGCAGGTCAAAAATGAGAAAAAAAGCCGCGCTGGTAAAAGTTATCGTAAAAGCAATGATAATATACGAACTCAACCTAAGTTTTGTGCCTACTTTCATACTCATTTAATTATGGTTATTGCTTCCGGTTTAATTTTTTCTAATGCGTCAAAATAGATAAAGTTCACAAAATTAGGCACTTCTGTCTGATTTGTTAACTTGTTTGCCATCAAGAAACGCGCTTCTCTCTCTAGCTCGGGGAGCAATGCCTGTTCCAAACGAACATCGTAGTCTTCCGATCCCCAAAAGTATTGCATATAAGCATCATCGTAATAGTTTTTTGCAATGATTGCTTTTGCTTCTGCCGGATTGTTTTTTATATACTGAGCGGTTTCGTTCATCGCGTTCAGATACCGTTCTATAATAACAGGATGATCTTTAATAAACCGGTCGGTTGAATAAGCGAGAAGAAAGAATCTTTGATCTCCTTGCGCTGACCATATTGACGCGTTATCACCCAATTCTTTTTTAATGCGGTAAACAAAAGGTTCCCAAGTCAGCACCGCATCAATTTGTCCTTTTTCCAATTGAGCGGTCAGTTCGTCGGGGGCGAGGTTCACTGCGGTTACTTCTTGAGGGGAGAGATTGTTGGCTGTTAAAAATTGGCTAAAGAAAAATTCGGCGATGCTCTTTTCGGTAATGCCGATTGTTTTTCCTTTTAAATCTTCGGGTTTGTTGATGCCTTTGTCTTTTCTTCCGATGACATACAGAACGTTTTCTTTGGATAATTGCGCTAAAATTCTCAGGTTTTTATGGTCGTAGATCTTGCTAACCCCGACAAAGTCCGCCGAAGGAGAAACATCAATTTCTCCCGACAAAAGCGCATCAATTCCGACAGGACCTGACGCGAAATCTTTGACCTGCGCGTCCAGTCCGTTCTCCGCAAAGAATCCTTTTTCTTTTGCTATGGTATTAAGAACAGATCGGACGTCGGCTATGGTAAATTTTTCAATTGGCCCGGTATACTTTGGTATCGGTCTGGTTTGTTTCCAGATGATGCCCGCAATAATAAAAATAGCAATCGCGACGATAAACGCAATAATTTTTTTGTTCATAAGCGTATTAATTATACCATCTTTAAAAGAGCTCACAAAATTCAATTCAAATGGTTTTGTTCTTTTCTCTTCTTTTTTTTGATATAATAAAAGCATTACCATTTATTTCTTATGGAAATGAAAAATGAGATGACTATCGCGGCAATCGGAGTGATGCTTTTTTTGGGCTTGGGATATTATTTTTCTCTTCCTTCCGTTGTGGGCGGGGAACATAAAACTACCGATTCCGGTCTGATTATTGAGGATATTATCGTCGGGGATGGCTTAACGGCATCTCCGGGAGAAAAACTATCAGTTCAGTATGCGGGGACTCTTCCTAACGGAACGAAATTTGATGCGAGTCGTGATCACGGAGATGAACCGTTTACTTTTACTCTCGGAAAAGGGGATGTTATTGAAGGCTGGGACGAAGGGCTTGTCGGCATGAGAGTTGGAGGAAAGAGAAAACTGACCATTCCCCCCGCTCTTGCTTACGGAAACGAAGGATCCGGCGTTATACCGCCCGGATCAACACTGGTCTTTATCGTGGAACTATTGAAAATAGAGTAATTTGTTCTTCTGGATATCATTATGAAAAAAACTTACTCAATTCTTCTGCTGGCCATTCTCGGGATCTTGTTTGCCATGTTCGGAGTCGGTTTTTTGGGTGTGATTCCTCAGAAAGAAACAGTTCAAACGACCGTACAAACTTCTGAAAAAAAAGCCACTCCTCAAGAACGGAAAAACATTTCTTTCTTGGCCTCAAATCAGAAAAAGATAGTAGCTCCTTCTCCTGTCCAAAAGATTTCTGCCGCTCCTGTTCCGCTTGTTCAATCGAAACAAACAACCCCCGGCCCTCTCGTTTCTTTTTCCGGAAATACGGAGCCGAAAGGAACGTTGCAGAGCGCGGAGGTGGTGAAGTGGACGAATTATCAGAGGGAACAAAACGGCGTTTTGCCCTTGAAGCGAAACTCGGAGCTTGATACGGCGGCCATCATGAAAGTGCATGATATGTTTGAAAAGCAGTATTTTGAGCATGTATCGCCGACGGGAAAAGATGCCGCTTCTCTTGTTTTGGGAACCGGGTACTCTTATCTCTGGGTTGGAGAAAATCTGGCTCTCGGTATTTTTGAAAATGAAAAAGATCTCGTTGACGCGTGGATGGGGAGTCCCGGGCATCGCGCCAATATCTTGAACGGGCATTACGAAGAGATCGGTGTTGCCGTTGATGAGGGACAATTTAACGGAAGACACGTGTGGCTTGCGGTTCAGGAATTCGGCAAACCTTCTTCCTCTTGTCCTTTCCCGGAGCCAGCCTTGAAGATGGAGATCAGTCAAAATCAGGTGATCATTGCTTCTTCTACCGCGCAAGCGAACGCGCTTACCGACGAAATGGCAAAAATTGAAAGTACTGGGGATAATGCTCTTTACAATCAAAAAGTAGGGATTTACAACGCGATCGTGGAAGCGCTCAATCCTCTTATCTTGAGTACTCGCGCCATGGTGGAGAAGTATAATGCGGAAATAAAAGCGTATAACGATTGCGTCGGTGTGCCGGGGTAAAAGCGCAGAGCAAAAAGCAACAAGAAAAAAGCAAAAAGGGAACGGCGGACGTTTCCTTTTTTCTTTTTCTTGCCCTCCATAGCTTCAGCGAAGGAGGGGCTTTTTGCTTTCTTCCAAACTTCGCTCGCGCTGTGGATAAGTTTGGTTGTTTTTTAGCATGAAGTGGTATAAAATACAATCAAGTGGTAAGAAGTGGAATATCTATCACTTTTTGGTATTGGCACGAAAAGTTAGGGATTTTCAAGAAAAATATGTTATTGGGAGAATATACGCACACACTTGATCCGAAAAAACGTCTTTCTCTGCCTTCAAAATTCCGCCAAGAGGTGGGGAAGAAGGTGGTTTTGACGTACGGATTGGACAAGTGTTTGGCGTTATATTCGCTCAAACAATGGGAGAAAATGGCGCAAAAACTTTCCGAACTCTCAACCGGTCAGTCCGATACCCGCAGTTTCAATCGTTTTATGCTCGGAGGCGCGGTAGAAATGGAGGTTGATTCTCTTGGGCGCATTCTGGTACCGGATTTTTTGAAAGATTTTGCCGAATTGGGAGCGAAAGTGGTCATTACGGGCGTACACGACAGAGCCGAAATCTGGAACGAAGAACGATGGACGGAGTATAAGAAGAAAATCGTTGAACAGGCTGATGTATTGGCGCAGAAGTTGGGCGAGATAGGAGTGTTTTAAAGTGTAATGAATGAAATGACAGAAATTAAAGATAATGAAATTCTGAAAGACAATGTGCATGCCAGCGTTCTTTTACATGAAGTGATAGAGGGTCTCGCGGTGAAGGACGGAGAGACATTCGTGGATATGACGACCAATGGCGGAGGGCACAGTTCTGTTATTTGTCCGTTTTTGGGAGAAAAAGGAACGCTTATCGGAATTGATGCCGATGCGAACGCGCTGGAGAAAGCCAAAGAAAAATTATCAGGATGCAAAGCAGCAGTTCATTTGGTTCCGGAGAATTTCAGAAATATATCATCGGTCTTGAAAGCATTGGAAAGAGAAAAAGTTGATAAAGTTTTGTTTGATCTCGGGTTGAGTTCCAACGAACTGGAAAATTCAGGAAGGGGATTTTCCTTTCAGAAAGACGAACCGCTGCTGATGACCTTTTCCAACGACCCTTCAAAAGTCACGTTTACGGCCGAAGATATCGTAAATACATGGGACGAAGAGAATATCGCGACGATACTTTCAGGATACGGAGAAGAACGCTTTGCAAAAAGGATAGCGGAAAGAATCGTAGAGGCACGCGCGATGCAAAAAATTCACACAACGAAAGAATTGGTGGGAATCATTCAGTTGGCGGTTCCCGGCTGGTATCGGTCATCGAGAAAGATACATTTTGCCACCAAAACATTCCAAGCTCTCAGAATGGCGGTAAACGACGAAATACGGGCGCTGGAAGAAGCCCTGAATGGCGCATGGGAAGCGCTTTCACCGAGAGGAAGGATCGCCGTCATTTCTTTTCACAGTATGGAAGACCGGCTCGTAAAAAAGTTTTTTAAAGAAAAAGCCTCGGAAGGAAAGGGAAGACTTCTGACGAAAAAACCGATCGTTCCCGGAGAAGAAGAATTAAGAAATAACAAAAGAGCGAGAAGCGCCAAATTGAGAATTATTGAAAAAGTTTTATAAGATAAACAAAAAAACAATGCAAGAAAACATTCAAATCAAATCCATCTCGCTGTATGATTTTGAACAAAAAATGTTCTGGGTTTTTGTTTCTCTCATATTTTGCGCCGGAGTCTTCTATATGTACGTCATCAGTTCCACTATTTTGCATATTGTCGCCCGCGAATCTACGGAAAGGGATGTGAAGGTCGCCAGTTCCGCCATTGCCAGTTTGGAATCGGAATATATCGCCCTCGCCAGAGATTTGGACTTGAATAATGCCAAAGGATTGGGATATAAAGAAGTTTCCGAGATTGACTATGTTTCCCGCACTCCGGTTTTAACCATGCTTGATCATGACCGATAGGTCTTTGGGCCACAACAGAATCTGGTTTCTTTATTCCGTCGTGATATTTATCGCCGTCGTTCTTATCGGACAGCTGTATTTGTTGCAGGTGGTCAGAGGGGGAGAATACCGCGACAAAGCGGAGAAGAAATATCAGTCTCTTATTGATCAGTTTGAACGAAATACCATTTATTTTACCGAAAAAGACGGCAACCTCGTTTCCGCCGCAACGACCCGAACAGGGTTTTTTGTTGAATTGAATCCCGAGCAGATTTCCAACGCGCCCGCGGCTTATGCAAAGTTGAAGGATATTATCCCTTTGGAGAGAGATGCCTTTTTGGCGCAAGCGACAAAAAAAAGCGATAAATCGGAAATAATCGCGCATCGTCTTTCTGAAAAAACGGCGGAAAAGATACAGGATCTGAAAATTACGGGAGTCGGAGTTTTTCGCGAAAACTGGCGATATTATCCAAGCGAAACCTTAGGGTCTCACGTTCTCGGATTCATGGGGTATGAACAGGATGGCAAAACGCTTTCCGGACGATATGGACTGGAACGATACTATGATTCGGTTCTCAACAAAAGCAACGGAAAACCGCAACGAAACTTTTTTGCGGAAGCTTTTTCTTCGGTGAAGACGGCGGTTGATCCGACGGAGAAAATAAAAGGGGATATCGCTCTGACGATAGAACCGACCGTTCAATCCGAATTGGAAAAACAGCTTGACTACATAAAAACAAAATACCAGAGCGGAGAAGTCGGCGGCATAATCATAGATCCGAAAACGGGAGCGATTTACGCGATGGGGACGGTTCCGAGATTTGACCCGAACGATGTTTCCAAAGAAAAGAACGTTTCGGTTTTCAATGATCCTCTCGTGGAAAATACTTATGAAATAGGTTCTGTCGTCAAACCTCTGGTGATGGCCGCCGGAATTGATACCGGAAAAGTAAACGCAAAAACGACCTACAATGACAATCTCGGCTATATCGTTCTTGATAAGAAAAAAATATCAAACTATGACGGAAAAGGACGAGGCCAAAACATTCCGATGCAGGAAGTGCTGAATCAGTCTTTGAATACGGGAATGGTTTTTGTGATGCAACAGATGGGCCGACAGAATCTCGCAAAATACCTGAACGCTTACGCGCTCGGCGAGACGACGAAGATAGATCTTCCCGGAGAAGTTCCCGGAAATCTGGAAAATCTCAAAAGCACGCGCATGGTGGAAAGCGCTACCGCTTCTTTCGGACAGGGAATTTCGTTGACTCCGATCGGCGTTGCCCGCGCGCTCTGCGCTTTGGGAAATGGCGGGACTCTGGTGGAGCCTCATATTCTCAAGAGCACGATGTATCCGGCGGGAATAACCAAAGAGTATCCGATAGAAGAAGGCCCGCGCGTACTGAAACAACAGACTTCCGAAGAGATTACCAGAATGTTGGTGACGGTGGTTGATAAAGCTCTGCTTAACGGCACGGTTAAGATGCCGAATTACAGCATTGCCGCTAAAACGGGGACAGCTCAGATTTCGCAGGGAGGCGGCGCCGGTTATTACGATGACCGATACCTCCATTCCTTCTTCGGCTATTTCCCCGCCTACGATCCGAAATTCCTCGTATTTTTGTACGTCGTCAACCCGAGAGGAGAGGCTTATGCGTCTCATACTCTTACGGCGCCGTTTATGGAATTGACGAAATTTTTATTAACCTATTACGAGGTACCTCCCGACAGATAGATACGGGGTACATAGAAAACCTCGGCCGGATATGATATATTCAGAAATAAGACTTTGGCTATTAAAGCTAAAACCTAACAGTTAACACCTAAAAGCTTCCTCATGAAACAACTTGCAAAAAAAATCGTCACCGTCATTATTCGCGCGGAAGCTACGGCGGTGCTCAGAAAATATAAACCGAAGATCGTTGCGGTGATCGGAAGCGTCGGAAAGACCTCAACAAAAGACGCCGCCTACGCGGTGCTTTCCCGCGAATTTTTTGTGCGAAAAAGCGAGAAAAGTTTCAACTCGGATATCGGCATTCCTCTGACCATTCTCGGCTGCGAGAATGCGTGGAATAACCCTGTCGGCTGGGTAAAAAACATCTTCGCCGGACTTCTTCTCATACTGAAAAAACATGAGTACCCCGAATGGCTGGTTTTGGAAATCGGCGTTGACCGACCGGGCGATATGAAAGACGCCGCTTCATGGATACATCCCGACGCGATTATCGTTACGCGTTTTGCCGATGTTCCCGTGCATGTAGAATACTTTGCTTCTCCCGAAGCGGTTATTGTGGAAAAAAGCTTGCTTGTCGGCGCTCTGAAAAAAGACGGTATCTTGATATTGAACCACGACGATCCGAAAGCGCTTGCGCTCAAAGAAAAATGGAAAGGGAAAACAAAAACCTACGGTTTCAGCGAGGAATCTGACGTGAAGGCTTCGCATGTTTCGGTTTTGTACGGAGAAGATGATCTGGAAAGAAAATTCCCCGACGGAATAATCTTTCGTCTTGACGCGGGAGAGATAAGCTTGCCGGTGCGGATTCGCGGAACGCTCGGAAATACCATGGCATACTGCTCGGCTGCCACCGCAGCTCTCGGCATGTCGGCGGGGATAAATTTGGTGGAAATTTCAGAAGGGTTGTCTGAGGTCGCGCTCCCTCCGGGAAGAATGAGAATTATCCCCGGCATTAAAAAAACCCTTATCATTGATGATTCCTATAACGCTTCGCCTGTCGCCGTAGCGTCGGCGCTCGGAACGCTGGAAGAAATCAAATGCTACGGAAAAAAGATTGCCGTCTTGGGCGACATGCTGGAGCTCGGAAAGTATTCCAAAGAAGAACACAAAAAGATCGGCGCTATCGCCGCATCGTTCTGCGATATTTTGGTCACGGTGGGAATTCGCGGACGCGGAATCGCCGACGGCGCGCTGGATGCCAAAATGAATGAGAATCAAATTTATCAATTTGATTCTTCCCGAGAAGCCGGAAAATACTTGGAAAAGATGATAGATGATGGTGATATTATTTTAGTAAAAGGTTCTCAAGGCTCCGGCGCCAACAAGATCAGAATGGAACAAGCCATAGAAGAAATAATGGCCGAACCGGAAAAGAAAGCGGAACTCTTGGTGCGCCAAGGGGAGGAATGGAAAGTGAGGTAACTGTCATTCCGGCCCGCGAGCCGGAATCTATGTTGTTGCTTCCGTAATTTTTTGATTTTTCCAAAAAATATGCTATATTCTACGATGTAGCTAAACGGCCCTATCGTCTAGCGGCTAGGACATATCCCTCTCACGGATAAAACCAGGGTTCGATTCCCTGTAGGGTCACA
>CALREZ010000026.1:10846-14262 GCA_943356445.1 Candidatus Nomurabacteria bacterium | reverse complement strand
ATGCTTCTGTTTCTCTTGTTGAAGAGATGGTTTCTCCGACACTGATTGAACCTGAAGCGACGCCGGAGGTTGTTTCTGTTCCGGAGATTCCGATTGCAATTCCGGAGACGGCGGATAAAGAAGCAGGAGAAATACCGATACAAGCGGGGGAATAGCGAGTTTTGTTTTTTTTAATGACTTTTTAGACGGTTTTTTCAAAGTATCCTTCGCCGTTCTTTTTGATTTTTTGAACGTGCGGGATGGGAAATATCTCGCCTTGCATGACGATATAGACGCCGTGGGGAAGGGTCTCTGCTGCGATAAGAGCTCCGCCCAGGTTGAACGATGCATCTGAATTTTCTGATGCGTTCGGACGCATAGCTCCGGTGAGTACGATGGTTTTGTTTTGTATATTTTCAGAGAGAAGCGAACCCGTTTTTGCCATGGTATCGGTTCCGTGCGTGATAAGCATTCGTTCTCTCGGATCAAGAAGACAGATGTCCAGAATTCTTTTCCTGTCTTCGTCGGTCATATCCAGACTGTCTTTTTGCGGAAGCAGAAAAATATCGGCATCGTCATTTTCTATGATTATTTCCGCTTTGGTATTCAAATGCCGCACTCGTCCGGTTTTCAGAATTTTTTCCACGGCAGGGTCGCCAAAGGCGATAACTTTTCCTTCGTCAAAATTGTATTTTTCGGCGTCTATGGTTCCGCCGGCAGCGATGATTCGCAGAGTAGACATATTTTTACTCTACAATGATTTATTTTGTTTGGCAAGATTATTTGGAATTTCCGTATTTTTTGAAAAGAAGATATGAGTAGATGACGGAACCGAAGGCAGAGGCCATGATGGGAATGATAAGAAACCAGAACATAAGGTAAGAAGGGAGGAAAAGACCGATAAGAGAAATGATGGCAGAGTAACGGAAGGCTTTCCCGCTCCAGAGGTGTGTTTCGTCCCAGACCTTGGGATTTGCCATTGTCCACGGCGTGCGTATGCCCATGAACCAGTTTTGTTTTATATGAGGAAGCGCCGTTCCGAGTCCATACCAGAGGATTGCGAGGGGAAGGACAATCATTTTTCCCATGTCAAAAACATAGCCGATATTCCATGCAAGGGTAAGGAGATGGATATAAAAAAGGAAGAAAATGATGCCGACAATAGTGGCGTTATAGTATTTTTGAAAAGCTTTTACATTTTCTTTGAGCGGGTCAATTTTTGGAAGCCAGAAGAAAAGTATGGAAAGAAAAACAATAAGGAACGGCATAAGGAAGAGACCCCAGGATTTGGACAGGTAACCGTTTACTTCGCCGCTCAATCCCCAATGAGAAGCGATTTGCGCCGGCAAAAGAGGATAAAGATAAAAGCCGATAGCGAATGACAATAACGTAATAATGGCAATAACGATGTATGAAGTTTTTGTATTCATAGGTATAGTATGTCAGAAAATTGCGCAAAAAAATACCCCTTGCGGGGTATTTCTTTTGTAAACATTAAACTTTGTTAACGTGTACGGCGTTCGGTCCTTTCGGGCCTTGCGCAACTTCGAACGTTACTTTGTCTCCTTCTCTAAGGTCGGAGAACTGAACGTTTTCGAGTTCGTTTGAGTGAAAGAAGATATCTTTCTCTCCGCCTTCGCGAGCAATGAATCCAAAGCCGCGATCAGTGATACGAACGATTGTTCCTTGTTGCATCTGAGCGTGAAATAGTGATTAAAACACAAACACAGAATTGCACAATAACTTCGACTACGATCCTTAATGCAATCTTTTATTTGATACTGTCAAGTATACTACAGGGTGTTTCCAATGTCAATGGCTCTGGTGTGGATTGAGGCTTTGATTTTTGTTGGAATGGCGAGTAGAATAGTTACATATGAAGATATTTTTATGGACTTTAGCGATTGTTGTTCTCGGCGGAAGCATGCTTTTTGCCGTTAAAATGATGAATAAAGCGGACGTTGAAAAAAATACCATTCCCGGACAGTATGATACGTTCGCGCAGTGTTTAAAAGACAGCGGCGCGGTGTTTTACGGAGCGTTTTGGTGTCCGCATTGCGAAGAGCAGAAAAAAGAATTCGGAAGCTCTTCAAAACTTCTTCCGTATGTGGAATGTTCCACTCCCGACGCAAAGGGACAAACGCTTATCTGCGAGGAGAAGGGAATCAATAGCTATCCGACTTGGATATTTAAAGACGGTTCTCGGATGTCGGGAACGCTGAGTTGGAAAGTTCTGGCTGAAAAAACCTCGTGCGTTCTGCCGAAGAATGTTGCCACGAGCGCTCCTGCGATTATATAAAAAATAAAAAGCCGCTCCAAGAAGGGCGGCTTTTTTCATGCGCTAGGCGTGAAGAAGATGAGATATTTGCGCGGTCTCAAGCGAGAGGATGTAAACCACTTCCTTGGCCGTGTCCGCCATATCTTTGAGCGTGTCGCTCACAGTGCTTCCTTGTCGGACGGTTGCGATTTTACCGCCGTTTTCATCAAGAAGAAAAACATGTTCAATCATTGTTTTTTTCTTTCCTCTTTTGGGAATGGAGATCGGCGTCATGGTCGGTTCAAATGGTACCACTTTTACATTTTGCAAACGGTATCTTTCTATTATGATGCTGGGGATAGCAGTCATCTCGTACTCCTTTTTTTGGGATGCGGTGGAACAAAATTCTTGTATACTTTATCACATTAACAAGAGTTTGTAAAGAGTTTCTCCGAGAGAATAAATTGGTATCATACCCTTATGAAAAAGCAGGAAAAAGCGGAACATATCGTGAAGGAACTGAAAAGACTTTTTCCTGAGGCAAAAATGATGCTCAATTATCGTAACAACTGGGAACTTCTCGTTGCCGTGGAACTTTCGGCGCAGTGCACCGATAAAAAAGTGAACGAAATTACCCCGGCGCTGTTCAAAAAATATCCGACGCTTGCCGACTATGTGAAAGCGAAACCCGCTGAATTTGAAAAGTATGTTTACCAGTCCGGATTTTACAAAAACAAAACAAAAAATATCCTTGCCGCCGCAAAGATGGTTTCCGAAAAATTCGGCGGAAAACTGCCGAAGACAATGGAAGAGATGCTTACGATTCCGGGAGTTGCCAGAAAGACCGCAAACATCTTGCTTGGTATTGCCTATGGTGTCGTAGAGGGCGTTGCGGTTGATACGCACGTCAAACGGCTCGCGAGACTTTGGGGACTTACGGAAGAAAGTTCTCCGGAAAAGATAGAAAAAGATTTAATGAAGTTGTTGCTGAAAGAAGAGTGGCAGTACTTTACGTATCGGGTGATTGAGTATGGAAGAAAGTATTGCACGGCACGAGTTAAAAACCACTCTACGTGTCCGCTTGGGAGATATGAGAAATAAAGAACGAAGCACCAAATTTAAAATTACAAGTTCCAAATAAATCACAATGGAAAAAGTTCAAAATACAAAACGGTATGAT
>CALREZ010000026.1:0-10746 GCA_943356445.1 Candidatus Nomurabacteria bacterium | reverse complement strand
TAAATATCTCAGAAATCTTAAAATGGTATGAGCTCAACAAGCGTATTCTTCCTTGGAGAAAACCGGGTATTTCAGCTTATGAAGTCTGGGTTTCTGAAATCATGCTCCAACAAACTCAAGTATCTCGCGGGGTTGTTTTTTATGAGCGATTTTTGAAAAAATTTCCGACGGTGCAAAAATTGGCAAAGGCGGACTGGGAAGAATTTTTGCCGTATTACGAGGGGTTGGGATATTACCATCGCGGGCGGAATATGCTTAAAGCGGCGAAAATTATCGTTGAAGAATTCGGCGGAGAATTTCCGAAAGACAAAAAAGCGCTTATAAAACTTCCCGGTATCGGCGAGTATAGCGCTTCGGCTATTCTTTCCTTTGCTCACGATTTGCCGTATGTCGCTTTTGATACGAATTTCAAAAGGATATTCGGTACGCGAGAAGCGGCGGAACGGGCGTTTGAGAAGAGCGGGGTTCCGAGTTCTGTGTTTAATAGCGCGGTGATGGATTACTCGAGCGCCCACCGCGAAGGAAAAAGCCCCTCCTCCGCTCTGGCTATGGAGGGCAAGAAAAAGAAAAAAGGAAAAAGGACGACAGACGAAATGATTATTGTTTTGCATGAAAATCATAAAAAGTATTTTTCGGAAAATAAAGAAAAATATGAACCGTTTGTGATGCCGGTCGGAGTGAAAACCCGAGAAGCAATCAAAAAACATTTTCTTGAAAAATACGGGTTAAGAATTTCTGTCCGCCCTCCCGATAAAGACGGCTTTGTTAACGCACAGGTCCTTTCCGGAAAATATCAGTTTACTTGCTTTTCAAAACCCGAAAAAAACGGTACTATGACTCCATAGCAACAAAATCTTAAATCTCTTATTGCTTGTTGCTTTATTCTTCATTCTTTTTTTATGATGAAACTTCCCGAAATTAAAGGGCATGTATGGATCGGAACAGAACCGATCACTCTTGACGATATCGCCGACAAAGTCGTGCTGGTTGATTTTTGGACGTATTCTTGCGTCAATTGTTTGAGGACTTTTCCGCATCTTCGGGAATGGCATGACAAATATAAAGACGATGGTTTGGTGATTATCGGCATTCATACTCCGGAGTTTGAATTTGAACAAATCCCGGAAAACGTGAAGGATGCGATTCTTCGTCTTGGCATACATTGGCCGGTGGTGCTGGATAATGATTTTGAGAATTGGGACGCTTTTGAAAATAAATACTGGCCGGCGAAGTATCTCGCGGACAGAGAAGGAAAAATCGTTTATACGCATTTCGGAGAGGGCGGATATGAGGAAACGGAGGAAAAGATCCGGGAGCTTCTCGGATTGCCGAAAGAAAACACAGATTCCGGCTCTCGGGACGGAATGACGGGTATGGGCGCGGTATGTTCCATTGCGACAGCGGAAACCTATTGCGGGTATATGAGAGGAAACATCGCGAATGAACTTGGTTATGGGGAAGATCAGGAAGAAGATTACCTGGAAAATCCCAATGCGAAGGAGGGGGAGATAAATCTGAACGGAAAGTTTTTTGTGACGCATGAGTATGCGGAATCGCGAGAAGATGGAGCGACGCTTTCGTTGAAACTTCGCGGTACGGAAGTGAACTTGGTGATGGCTTCGGCAAAAGGAGAGACGGTCGTTGAAATTTTATGGAATGGAAAACCGGTACCGAAAGAGCTTCATGGAAAAGACGTTTCCGAGGAAGGGAAGTTAATCGTAAATCGTTCGGATATGTTCAGTTTGCTTAAAAGCAAAACGCCGATAGAAGGCGCTATTGCCATACGCGCCGAAAAAGGAAATTTCCGAGCCTACGCCTTTACATTTTCGGGGTGTACGGAGTAAGATAATACTGGTCCCGCATGACTTCGTAAGCACCCTTAGCTGTTTTGGCTAGCCCAAAGCACCATAATGCACCCTTAGCTGTTTTGGCTAGCCCAAAGCACCATAATGCACCCTTAGCTCAGCTGGTTAGAGCGCACGATTCACATTCGTGAGGTCGGAGGTTCGATCCCCCCAGGGTGCACTTGGATAAACACAAAATTACTATGGAACAACCGCCAAATACTATTGAAGACTCTTCGTATTTTGAAGTGAAATTCGGTCTCGATACGACTAAAAGTGCCGTGATCAAAGCCATTAAAGAAGAGAAGCCGGTGCAATTTTTATGCACGAGATTCGGCGATCTGTATCTTTCCAATATGGGGCATGATTCAATAAAAAGAGCGAACGGTATTGATGCCGATGAGGTGGCGACTCGCGGATGGATGAAATTGAGTTATGAACTTCGGGAACTTCAGGTGGTGTATGAAGAAGCGGCGTCTCCCGCGATGAAAAAATCTATTTTAAGCGTATTCAAAAATCTGCAGACAAAATTGAAAGAAGAGCAGTAAAATGCATAACATTGACTTATCTCTATACCCAGGTTACTATGATAACCGGTAACTTTGTTGCAGATCTTTGCAATTTCAACCAAACCGAAAGGAGGTTTGTTTATGGGGAAGCTTATTATCTTTGACTTTGACGGAGTTCTCCGCGAAGCATCATGGGTGCAAATGCGCAATACGTATTTTGCTTTTATCACCTTTATTGGGAAGGATCCGAATCTTTTTTTTACCGACCTTGGTTCTTTCAAGAAATGGTGCAATCCCGATTGGCATAAAAATGAAGAGAGAATCTTCGGTGGCGAATACTCTCAAAATACGACACTGAATGAATTTTTTCACACCCATTATGACGAACATTCTCAATTATTCCCGTGGGTTCCCGAGATTTTAGAACATCTCTCAAAAAAATATCAGCTTGCTATTCTGTCTTCTTCCACGAGAACGAGCGTTAAGGGGTCGCTCGGGGAATTGTCGGATTATTTTTCTTGTATCATCGGCGCGGAAGAAGTGAATAAATTGAAACCCGATCCGGAAGGAATTTTGCTCGCCCTGAAAGAAACGGAGACGGAAACAAATGACGCCATCATTATCGGCGATATGAACGTGGATTTTCTTGCGGGAAAAAAAGCTGGTATTAAAGTCGGTTTGGTAAAATGGGGGCTGGGCGAATGGGGAGAGCTTTGTTCGCTTGGAGCGGATCTTCTTTTTGAAGAACCGAAAGAATTGTTGAAGTTGTAATATATTCTAACCAAGCGAAATAGCCCCAAGGACAGGCAATTTTTCACGACGCTCCCGCGGGTCGCTACGCATGATGAAAACCTACGGTTTTCATACTTTCCCTTCCTCCTTAAGGAAAGACCTTGCAATACAAAACACCGGCTTATTGGCCGGTGTTCTTTTTGTTGTTTAGGATGACCTTACTTTTAATCGGTGCTGTTTGGTTTTGTCTACTTTTGGAAGGCGGATGATGAGGAGGCCGTGTTTTTCCATCGCATCGGCTTCTGACGGGTCAACTTCTTCGGGGAGTTCTATGGTTCTTGAAAATGATCCCCAGTAGAGTTCTTGTATGAGGTAGTTTTCCGATTCTATATTATGTGAGCGCTCTCGGAGTCCGCTTATGACGACTGTTTCCGGAGTGATGGAAATGGTGAGGTCCTCGGCTTTTACTCCCGCCGGCATGGTTTGGATATAAATATCGGTATCGGTTTGGTAGATATCAACCGCGAGCTGTCCTTCGCCGCTTTTTTCGTCCTCGGATTCTTCTAAAGATTGCTCGGAGTAATCCGGTGGCGCTATCGTGAAATCGCGGAAAGCCGGCGTTACTGCTTCTTCTTCATCGTCAAGCGCTACGCCTGTTATCTTTTGGAAGAAAGACGGTTTTTTCTCGTTCGCGTTTGTTTTGAACTTTGAAAACATACTATTTTAAAAAATAATTTTTATTGAGGAGGAGCGAAATAAAATGGCGATCTTTTTATCTTCTCAAAGAGAGCGATAATCACCACGATGACAACCCAGAGTAAGGCGAAGATGCCGAGCAAGGATTGTCCTCCTCCCATCATTATAAAATAGTTAAACGCGGTGTGCAATGCAAAAGCGAGGATAAGTCCTGTGAACAAGTAAGAATATTTTTTCCATTTGCTTTTTCCGAGACCGAAGCCAATGGAAAATCCGATGAGAGCGGAAGAAGCGACGTGCAGGAGCGATGCTCCGATAAAACGAAGCTGAAGCGTGGTAACGCCGACGGCAAGCGCTCCTCCATCCAGAGCGGTAAAAATAAATAAAGCGTTTTCTGCCGCGGAAAAACCGAGAGCGGCGGAGATCATATACATCACCACATCTATCGGCTCATCAAAATACTCCGTGCGAATACCCGCAATGAAAGCGGCGTAGTATTTGAAGATTTCTTCTATCACCGCCCAAATGAAAAAAGTTGAGAGCAGAATGGCGCCTCCGCTCCAAAAAGTCAGTTTTTCAAAAAGTATGGCGAGAGGAACGGCGAGCATTCCGAAAAGAAAAGCCTCAAAAATTATTTTTTTCGGTTCCGGGTGAACTTTGTCTTCTTTGAGCCAAAACCAAAGCCAGAAAAGAGCAGGGAGAATTCCTCCGAGAAGAGCGCCGATGGTTCGCGAAGAATCTTCGGGAAACTTCATTGCTATCCATGTCAGAATGAAGGCAAAGAGAGCGACGCTTCCCGTTTTTTTAACGTTTATATGGTGGTGCGTGGCCATTTTTCAACAAGCAAGAGCTTTTTATTTTTAATCGGCAACATTCCCCAAATTTCTTCCGTCACAAAAGGCATAAAGGGATGAAGCGCTTTTATTGTGGTCGTAAGAGTCGTCCAGAGAACCCATTGCGCGGACGCTTTGCTTTTTTCGTCATCGCCAAAAATGCGAGGTTTGGAATCTTCAATAATAACATCCGCAAAGGTGTGCCAGAAGTAGTGGTAGAGTTTTTCTCCGGCGAGGTAAAAACGATATTTTTCAATGTCTTCGGTGATTTCGGAAACGGTATTTTCCAGATGAGCCAAACGGTCTTCGTCTTCGCTCGTAAGGGCGGGAGCCGTTTCGGTATCCAGACCTTCAATGCTGGTAAGAACGAAACGCGCGACATTCCAGATTTTGTTGGCGAAATGTTTGTATCCGCGGATTTTGTCTTCAGAGATGCGCATGTCGTTGCCGGGGCCTGTGCCGATAATGAGAGAAAGGCGTACGGCATCGGCTCCGTATTTTACCGACATCTCCACCGGGTCAATGCCGTTGCCGAGCGATTTGCTCATTTTGCGACCTTGCGTATCGCGAACAAGTCCGTGCAAGTAGACGGTACGGAAGGGAATGTCTCCGAGCAAGTATCCGCTCATGAGGATCATGCGGGCAATCCAGAAGAAAAGGATATCGTAGCCGGTCTCCAAAACAGAGGTCGGATGATAGTTTTTAAAATCAGACGCTTCTGTATCCGGCCAGCCCAAAGTGGAAAAAGTCCAGAGTCCGGAAGAGAACCACGTATCAAGCGTGTCGGAATCTTGTTTCCACTCGTCGCCTGCTGGCGCTTCAATTCCGCAATACATTTCATCACCGCGATACCATACCGGAATCTGGTGCCCGTACCAAATTTGCCGACTCACGCACCAATCGCGAAGGTTGTCTATCCAGTGGTAATACACTTTTTCAAAACGTTCGGGAATAATTTGCGTTTGTCCGTTTTCAACTACCGCGCGCATCATTTTTTTGAGCGTCGTTTTTTCTCCCGATTTGATACCGTTAATTTTTGAATTTTTGAGTATGAATTCTTTATTCACTCCGACGAACCATTGTTTTTTCGGAAGCGGTTCAATGATGCCGCCGGTTCTCTCCGCCGTCGCGAGGTTCTGCGGTATTTCTTCTTCTTTTTCCAACAGGCCTTCGGTCTTGAGCCATTCAACGACGATGGCGCGAGCTTCGGCGATTTTTTTGTCTTTGAGTTCCGGCGCTTCCACCATCATTTTCCCGTATTCGTTGATGACCTGCACGACGGGCAAGTTATGCCGTTGTCCTATTTCCCAGTCTACGGCGCTGTGAGCCGGAGTAACTCCGACGGCTCCGGTGCCGAATTCTTTTTCCACGGCTTCGTCGCCGACAATTTGAATATGTATCGGCACCCCAGCAAAAACCATATCGTATTCTTTGCCGATGTACTGTTGGTAACGCGGGTCATCCGGGTGAACGGCAACGGCGGTATCGCCGACTTTAGTTTCGGGGCGAGTGGTCGCGATGGAAATAGGGAAGTCTTTTGAGTATTTAAAAGTATAGAATTTTCCTTTGCCTTCTTGGTGCACGACTTCATCGTCGGAAACGGTGGTTTGTCCTTTCGGGTCCCAGTTGATGATACGCAGGCCTTGGTAAATGATGCCGTCGTCGTACATTTGTTTGAAAGCGGTACGCACGGCAAGCGAACGTTTTTCATCAAGCGTAAATGCCTCGCGGCTCCAGTCTACGGAGGCGCCAATCTTTCGTACTTGGCTCACGATAGTGCTATGGCTTTCGTCCGCAAATTTTTCCACGCGTTTCAAAAATTCTTCGCGGCCGAGATCTTGTTTCCTTTTATTCTCTTCTTTGTAGAGTATTTTCTCCACTTTTGATTGCGTAGCGATCGCGGCGTGGTCGGTGCCCGGAACCCAGAGCGTGCGTTTGCCGTTCATTCGATGGTAGCGAACCATAATGTCTTCAATGGCGAGCATAGCAGTGTGGCCGAGGTGAAGGGTGCCGGTAACATTCGGGGGAGGGAGAACGATAGAAAAAGCCTCCGCGTCTTTTTCGCATACGCCGTCTTTGAGGCATGTATCGGGATTGAAGTACCCGCTGTCTTCCCAGAGTTTATAGATCCGCCCCTCGGTTTCCAAAGGGTCGTAAGGTTTGAGGAATTTGTCGTTCATATGCTCAATATAACATGAAAATAAGATTTTTAAAAATAAAAAAAGGCGGCCATTACGGCCGCCTTGCAGGGTTAAAAACTTATTGTGTTGGAACTACCGCTACGGGGTTATTGCCGCCGCTGATAATCATAGAAGTTACTTTTCCTGATTCAACCGCTTTCAGTTCCGCATCGGAGCGAGTTTTTTCAGCTAGCGCGCGAAGCACGATGGCGATTTGTTCCGGCTTCACATCTTTCGGTAATTCAGCAAAAAGTTTATTGACACCCGAACCTTCTTGAGCTCTGCGATTTGCCACTTCTTGCGCGATAGATGTAAGAGTTTTTTGACGTTCAAGATCTTGCAAAGCCGCCGCCTTGTTGGAAATGGCAGTAATGACCGCTTCCGGAGGCAGAACTTTTGAAAGCATGACAGGCAACACGGTAAAGACTTGTTCCGCATCGGCTTTTGACAATCCGCGTTGTTCCATATTTTGAACAAGGGCTGACTCAAAGTCTTTTGCCATCTTGTCGGAAAGTTCCACTCGTTTTGACGTCATCGCCTGCTCGTCGGTAAATTCAGCGGTAGCGTTTCTTGTCGCTGTTTTTGCTGCGCGAACGATTAAGTTTTGATAATAACTGGTATCATCGCCGATGTTTCTGTACACCCACCACGCATATTTTTGGTTAAGAGTATAAAGATAGGTAACATCAATCGTCATCGGCAAGTTATTACTGGATACGGCCGTTACATCGCTCTCTGATACCGCTTGGCCAGACGCGCTTTTAAATTCCGCATCTCTTTGCCGTACGTCCATTGGGTGGAATGACAGCATCGGATTTACAAACTCCATACCTTGCGAATAGGTTTGTTCCTGAACGGTACCAAACCATACGCCGACGTATGTTTCCCCTGGGGGAACAATGATAAGCGAATTGTAGAAAATAAAGGCCGCTAAAAGCGCGCCATATGAAATGTTAATGGCGGTTGGAACTTTTGCCCCATTGTTTTCTGTTATTCCTCTGACAATTACCGGTATGAGAAAAAATATGGCAACGAATACTGTTAATCCAAATAAGAAACCCATGAGGTATCTCCTTTTTTTAAGTTGAACACAATTGTTTTTGTTAAAGTACGAAAAACAAACCGTTGTTTATACTACACTATTATATAATGTTTGTCAAGTTTTTGAAACGGAGAAAACGGCTATGACGTTGACTTTTTTGGTTTCTTATCGTAATATAAAGGCATATCCAAGTCCTTTGACAATTGAACGTCAAGTGACGGGTTCTCTCCTCTTTGTCCGAAATGCAAAGAGGCGCGGGCTGTTCCGGCCCATCGGCTCTCAGCGATGAGAGAAGTGCGTGAAAACGCGCGCGAGCAAGGCCGGAGATATCGCGAAAGCGATACGCCTGCTCGTGGAGATTCTCATGTTCCAAACGCAAAAAACGGACAAAGGAATAGGCATCCGCCCGCTCCCCGAATTGCCGATTCTCGAAAAACGAGAAGAAATAATTCAGAAAATCAAAGACCATCAAGTGGTTGTCGTACTCGGCGAAACCGGCTGCGGAAAGACCACGATGATTCCTTTATTCTTGCTTGAAGCCGGATTGGGGTACTTCGGAAGGATTGGGGTTACCGAACCTCGCCGTATTGCCGCATTCAGCTTGATGCCATATGTTTCAGGATTTATTGATTCCGACAAAAAAATCGTCGGCGGTCATACGCGGTTTTGGAATACCACGAACGCCGATACTCAGATTGAGTACATGACCGACGGTATCCTCATGGAAGAAATGCTGTATGACCCGGAACTGACCGAATACAGTACCATCATGATTGATGAAGCCCACGAGCGGAGTCAAAACATTGACTATATTTTAGGTCACCTGAAAAACATCAGAAGAAGCCGGCCGGAACTTCGCATCATTATCGCTTCCGCGACCATTGACGCGCTCAAGTTCTCAAAGTTTTTTGACGATGCTCCCATCATTGAAGTTCCCGGACGCACGTATCCCGTTGAGATCATTTACGACACCGTGCCGCACTTCAGCAAGGAAACCTTCAAACCGCGCAATGCGCCGCTTGAAGTCGCGAGAAAAATAGCCGAGATCCACGAAAGCGGACAAGTCGGCGACATACTTGCTTTCTTGCCGGGTCGGAATGAGATCGGAGACTGTATTGAACTCTTGAAAAAACGCGAGTTTGCCGATATGGAAATTTTGGCCGCGTACGGGCATATGGATTTAACGGAACAAGCGGCGATCTTTTTGGACTATCCCGGAAAACGGAAAGTCATTATCGCCACCAACGTTGCGGAAACTTCCATTACTCCCGTCGGCGTGAAATTCATCGTGGATCCCGGTTTGATCAAGCAAATGGACTTCTACGCGAATAGCGGGCGGTCAAGTTTGCAAACCAAACCGCATTCACGGTCTGGGGTAAACCAACGCGCCGGCCGTGCGGGCCGTACGCAAAACGGCGTCTGTTATCGTCTGTATACGGAAGAAGAGTATAACGCTCTTCCGGAATTCACGAAACCTGAAATCTGTCGGACGTCTTTGGATTCCATCATTCTCAATATGAGATTTATCGGAATTCAAGACATTGAGCATTTCCCGTTTATAGATCTTCCTTCTCATGCGCTGTTCAGAACCGCGTACGAATCATTGAAGAAAATGGGATCTTTGGACAAAAACGAAGCGTTAACCGATCACGGAAAAATGATGGCGAAATTGCCGTTGGAACCCGTATTGGGTCATATGCTGCTCATGTCTCAAAAGTATGGCTGCGTTGAACAGATCGCGACTATTGCCGCGGCTATCTCCGCAAGTCATATCATGCTTCGTCCTCCCGAAGAAGAAGAAATGGAAAAGGCTGACAAAGCTCACAAACGTTTTGAATCTCCCGTTTCAGACGCGATTACTTTTTTGAACATATGGGAAGAATACAAACAGCACGAGGGTGATACCGAATGGTGTTTGGAAAACTATATGAACGAAAAGGCGCTGATTGAAATGCGTGATATTCACGAACAGCTCCTTGAGATGCTTGCCGAGTTCGGAATACAAAATTCTTCCACTGACAATATGGAAAAAGTATTGAAGGCGATTGCCGTCGGATTGGCCGATAATTTGTTTAAGGCCAAGGAAGAAGAAAGAGAAGGCTCTGATGACCGTCGCAAAGGAAAAAGAGGCGAAAGCCGCAGAACGGGCGGAAGCAATACGTATTTTTCCGTCACGGACGAAAAAGCGTCTGCTCCCGTGTTTATCCATCCCGGATCAAGCACTTTCGGTTCAAGACCGGCAATGCTCGTTGCTCTTGAGGTTGTGCGGACCACCAAAGAATTCATGAGAATGTGTTCCATGGTTGACCCGTCATGGCTTCCCGAATTGTTCCCTAAAAAGTTTTCCAAAAAGGAAAAAGTTTTGACGGGAATGAAATCCGGTTCAAAAGGAGCTTACGTAAAGAGTGTCGTCCATTCTGACAATGCCGTTGTCGGCACGATGAATGAAAAAATTTCTTTGGCCGACGCGAGGAAGATCCAAAAGGAAAACATCGCGAAAGCCATTGAAGAAGGCTGTGAAAAGCTGTACTTCAAAAAAAGAAAAACGAAACGCGGCGGATTGTATGTCGTCATGCACGGACACGAGTACGAACCTTCACGGAATTCTCTGGTAGAACCGAAAGAAGGGATTACGTACTACGCGTTTCTCCGCACTGAAAAGGTCGGCAAAAGCAATCGTCATTTTGCGGATGTCCGTTTCCAAGTTTTTGACTTCAAGGAAGAAGCGAAACAAGAAAAGAGACGCGCTCCGAAAAAAGCGAACGGTAAAAAAAGAAGTTCATAAGAACGTATAGCAAAAGCGCCCCGATTGTTCGGGGCGCATTTTTTTGTTCAAGTTATCCACAACTCTTCATATTTTTTGCAAGCCCCCCCCTTTTTTTTATGATATACTTTAAACATAAAGTATGG
>CALREZ010000025.1:2133-17759 GCA_943356445.1 Candidatus Nomurabacteria bacterium | reverse complement strand
GGGTGCGTGTGGGTTTGTAGTGTATGACATGCTTGTATTTTACACATTAGGTGTTTCCAAGCTATTGAACCATAACGTTTCCCTTGACTTGCCGGACGGCGAGAGGTATAACTAACTAAATTTTTGTTCTTTCATTTATGAAAAGGAGAAGAAAATGAGCGAAGACGATATATTTGCCGATGCCCCCGGAGGGCATGCCTGCAGTAAAAGCGTGGAAACGGAAATAACGATTCCCGGAACGCATCTTGTTTTTTGCATCACCAACGTTTCTTACTCGAACGGAAAAGTAGATGTGGTGACAAGCATTGAAACACGAGAAAGAAAAAGAGACCGTATTTCCTCAACCCCCGAAGAAATTGTTATCTTAAAAGATCACTACACGCTTGATGTGAGTCATATTATTCCGGGGCCAAAAACAGAAACCGAACCGATTGATTTTCATTCTCACGGCTAAGCGGCCGAACTGAGCCGCCAACCAAAAATAGGGCCCTTTCGGGCCCTTTTATTTTTGGACAATAAAAAATGCCTCCGCCTGTTGCCAAAAATGGCATTATTTGTTACTATTTACATCAGCTTATAAACATAACCTTTTTAAAAACTACTTTGGACGAACGAATAAACACTCAAATACGAGCCCTGGAGTTGCGAGTCATCGGACCCGACGGAACACCCCTCGGAGTTATCTCGCGAGATGAGGCCCTTAGGCGAGCCGAACAAGCCGGAATGGATCTGGTGGAAATTTCCCCGAATGCCGTTCCGCCTGTTGCAAAAATCCTAGATTATGGTAAATTCGTCTACGAGAAGAACAAAAAGGAAAAAGCGACCAAAACCAAGGCCCACGTCATTGAATTGAAGTCGCTTCAGGTTACTATCGGAACGGGAGAGCATGACCTTGAACTGAAAGCGAAAAACGCTTCCACTTGGCTCAAAGAAGGCCACCGCGTAAAGATAAATCTGTTTTTGAAAGGGAGAGCCAAATATCTGAACGAGTCTTTTTTGAAAGAACGAATGGACAGACTTCTTCATTTTATTACGGAAGAATATAAGGTGGTTGACGGTCCCAAAAAAGGCCCGAAAGGACTTACCCTTATCGTAGAAAGATCAGTTAAGAAATAAACGAGATATTTTAATAACACCATGAAAACGAACAAAGCATACACAAAACGGCTGAGAGTAACGAAGAAAGGAAAGGTGCTGGGACGCGTCGGCGGTCTGAACCATTTCAATTCTCGCAAACAAAGAGTCAAACAATTGAGCAAAAGAAAGAACATTACGTTCAAAATGACCAACAAAACCAAAAGCAGATTTTTAACAAAAACCAAATAATCAGACCGGCACACCGGTAAACACACTATCATGACAAGAGTTAAAAGAGGCACGATCGCCAATAAAACACGTAAGAACGTTCTTGCCCAGACCAAAGGGTATCGTTTTGGACGCAGCACAAAAGAGCGCCAGGCTTATGAGGCCATCGTTCATGCCGGAACTCATGCCTTTGCGCACCGACGCGATAAAAAAGGAGATTATCGCCGATTATGGAATGTGAAAATAAACGCCGGTATCAGAGCCTTGGGAAATGAAGCCATCCCTTCTTACAGCAAATTGATAGACGCTCTCAAAAAGAAAAGTATCGCCCTCAACAGAAAAATGCTCGCGGAGCTCGCCGAATTCCAACCTGAGGTTTTTGTAAAAGTCGTTGAAACCGCGGCAAAAAAATAATATATCAAAAAATCCCATGACTGAAGTCATGGGATTTTTTCTTTGCTATTTTTTAAATACCTTGCTTATCAGACCTTTTTCCGGGTCGCAATAACCGACGGTTTGACTATCCAGTTCTGCCAGATTGGACGCCGGATAGGTTACGCAGGCTTTGTTTTCAGAGGAAGAAGAAAGGGAGAAACCGACGCTCGTCCCAAGCGCATGCAAAGATATTTTTTGAAGACGGCCGACAACCGTTGCGGTAGAGGCAGAACTGGTCGCCGTATCGTTTTTTTTCTCCAATCCGTAAGAAGAGACGAGCGCGGTATTTGAGCCGAGTTTTTCGCTGTACCACACCTCTCCTTTTTCCAAATGAGAGGGAGAAAACAGATCAACGCCAAGAATGTAAATGAAACGATTCGTGTCGCCGTACTTTGCAGAGGTTCTTTCCATGCTTTTAAAGAGAGCCTCTGCGTCAAATTGCTGATGCGCCTCATCGTACAAAGGAGTAGCTTTTTCAAGAGCGGCGCCCCCTCCCATTATCGTAACCTTTGCTCCGGTCGCTTTTTGCACGGCGGACTTTACCCCATCCAGATATTCTTTCTTGACTGTTCCATAGGAGCCGATAAAGATCTCGGAAATCGGCTGTTTCGGGAGAACCGAAGCAAACTGTTTTTCTTTCCAAGATTCCGCGAACAAAAACGCCGGGGGTTCGGAGATAGCGACCGGTTTATTCGTTTGAACAAACGTAACCTGTACCGTATACCCCTCCGATGAGAACTGTGTCTGTCTCAGGTCGCCGGTTTTTTGATCGGTCCAAACATTCAGTTTTTTGTCGCTTATTCCTGTTTCCTTTTTTAAATCAGGAGCCAACTCAAAATGGAATACCTCAATTCCGGAAAGCTTCTCTTTTTTGACATCACCTTTTATAACCAGAGCGTCTTTTCCCTCCCGAAGCATTTTTACCGAATCGGCAAAAGCATTGGTTTTCTCCAGCTGTTGAAATGGTTCCGGAACATATCCTCCGGAAACGACCTCAAACCAATCTTCCGGAAAGTAAGAAGGATTTTTCTCTACTTGAAGTTTTCCGAATTTTTTTACACCTGAAGGGAGTACGATGGCAACAGCAACTTTTGGGGCGTCTTTTTCCAAAGAAAGAGGTATTCCAAAAGTTCCGCTTGAACGGGATCCTTCCGTATCAAAAAGCATATCTCCCTCAAAGGAAGGTATCTGTTGAGCTGCTCCTTCCGGCTGAACTTTAATATGGGCGGAATAACTTTTTATGGAGGAAGCCGAAGCAAAAGTTTTTTGAAGGATAAGAGGAGGATTGATTGGGCGAGAACCTCCGTAAAGGGAGAAATAAATAAACGATGCGCCGACGGCGATAAAAAACGCAAAGAAGCTTGTGAGAAGAGAAGTATCCACGGCTCCTTTTTGAAAATTACGATTATAATTGGTTTCTTTTTTCATAGATAATATATAGCTTTTAGCTCTTAGGTTTTAGGTAAAAGCCTCCGCTTAAAATTCAAGTTCCACGCTTTCTCCTTTTTTGGGAACAAAAGCTTTCAGGCCGAGATAGTCGTGAATTCTTTGAGAAAGGAAAGAAGATGCTTTCATTTCTCCCATAACGACGAATACTTTTTGCACGTCGTCTTTCATGGCTTCCACGAATTCAAGCAAACCGTTCGTATCGCGATGCGCGGAGTATCCGTTAATGACGGCAATGCGGGCGTTCACGTCCACCATTTCTCCATATATCTTCACTTGCTTTTGCCCGTCTTGAATCAATCTTCCCGGAGTTCCGACGGCTTGGTAACCGATGAGCAAGAGCGTGTTGTTCGGATTCGGCAAATAATCCTTTTCATGATGAAGGATACGCCCGCCGCTGGACATGCCGGAGCCGGCAACGACAATCTTTGGAGGAGGAACAGAACGAATGGCTTTTGAATCCTGAACATCTTCGGTGAATTTCAGGCGGGGGAACTTGAAAATATCATCTCCTCCTTTTATTTCCGCTTGCGTTGCGGCGTTAAAATAACTTTTGTATTTTTTGTACACCTCCGTAATTTTTATACCGAGCGGAGAATCAAGAAAAACGGGAATCTCTGCAATCTTTCCGTCCTCTACCATGTTGTTGATCTCGTACAGAAGCACTTGGGTGCGTTCCAGAGAAAAAATCGGAACCATAAGCACTCCTTTTTTTTGTATCGTTTCTTTTATAATGTTTTCAAGAAGATTTCTTCGTTCCGCCAGGTCTTCGTGTTCCCGGTCGCCGTACACGCTCTCCATCAAAAGATAATCAATCCCTTTTACGTATTCGGTATCTTTCAAAAGCGGAGACGGCGAATTTCCGAGGTCTCCGGTAAAAAGCATTTTCTTCGCGCCGTATTTCACTTCCACCATCGCCGATCCCAAAACATGCCCGGCATCATGAAAGACGATATTCAGATCATTTGAAATGCTGATCTTTTCGCCGTATTCGGCGGTTCCCCAAAGAGAAAGAGCTTCTGCTACGTCTTCCCTTCCGTAGAGAGGTTCGGTCTGTTTTTTTTCAGCATCATGCTCCATGATGGAAATCGCATCGGCAAAAGTAAGTTCAACGATGTCTCTCGTCGGAGGAGTGGAATAAATTTTTCCGCGAAAACCGTTTTTTACCAAAAAAGGTATCCGGCCGATATGGTCAAGATGAGCGTGCGTCACAAAAAGCGCGTCTATGGAAATCGGGTCGTAAGAAAACGGCAACTTATTGGTCGCTTCGTCTTCTTCTCCTCCCTGGGTCATTCCGCAATCAATGAGGATTTTCTTACCTGTGGTTTCAAATAAAAAGTTTGACCCGGTCGGACCGCCCGCGCCTCCGGCAAATGTTATTTTTGCTTTCATAAGTTAAAAAGTTAAAAGAAAAAAGTTAAAAGAAAACTTCCGTCGCGCTTTTTTCTTTTTCCTTTTTTCTTTTTTCTACATTTTTATTATACACCGAGAGGAAAAGAAATACACCGAGAATGCTTCCAAAAAAATCAAAGAAAAGATCGCTTACCGTATTCCAGCTGTCATGCAGGGCAAAAGTAATGAATTTATCCAGACTGAATTCAAAAAGCTCCCAGCCTCCGCCGACCAGAGCAATGGAAACGAAAGCGATAAAAAATACGGAAGACTTTTTGGGAACAACAAAAAATTCCGAGGAAAAAGGGCGGAAATAACGCAACCACAGCGCGGTAGAAGCCACCCAGATGCCGCCCAAGGTGTGCATAATCATATCAAACCACCAGAATTCCCAATACCAGTGAAATTTGTACGCGTAAAAGTTCAGAATCGCGATGATTGCGATAAGAATGAGGAGGAAAATCGGGTAAGCCTTTCGTAACATTTCTTTATTATACAAGAAAAACTTTGCTTTCCCAATCATAAAAAGACCCCTATGAAAGGGGCCCTTTTTAAGTCACCGGAGAATTCTTAGCACTATGCTAGGTGGGTGGCCTCCGTTATACGCCACGGCGCACATCGAGTCAGCCTCCCTTCTCTTATAATTTAACCTAAGAATTATAAGGCGACCTGTGTATAGTATACATGCCGATTATTTTTTCGCAAAAAAGTAATCCACAGGGAAATTGGTTATCCCTTGACGCGGGTAAAGAGTCAGCTTTTTACTAAACATGGATCCCGGCTCGCGGACCGGGATAACATGCTATTCTTTATTCCAAAATTCCATCCAGGTTTACATCGTAGAGGATTTGTTCGGCGATGAGGCGATAGTCAAAGATTTCTTCTTTCTTGAACCATATCGGAATTTCTTTTTCGGCTTCTTCCTGCAAACCTGACGCGTGTATGATATTTCTGATGGAGCGATTGGCGGAATCGGCGAGTCCATAGGAATCCAGGGTGTAGTCGCCGCGGATGGTTCCAACATCGGTTGATCTCGGTTCGGTTCCTCCGGTAAGTTTTCTTACCAAAGTAACCGCTTCGTGTCCTTCCCACACCATCGCCACGACAGGGCCGGAAGAAAGATATTTCATATTCGCTTCCAAAATAGCGATGCCGTTTTCTCGGTACGTTTTAAAAGGAGAAACTTCGCCTTTCTTTTCATAAGCGGCGGACGCTTTTTTCCCGACCGTTTCAAGCCATTCTTCTCCCCCGATCATGTAGTGAGCTTTCGCTTGTTCCGGAGCGGGAACAAGCAGTTTCATTCCGACCAGTTTCAGTCCCACTCGTTCATACCGGCGGATAATCTCGCCGATTAACGTGCGTTGTACGCCGTCCGGTTTAATGATCACCAGTGTCTTTTCTTTTTTAATATATTCTCTTGGCATAATGTTTTACGTTAAATTTTTAATAAAAATGAACACTCTCTTGACAAAAAAAACTGATTTGCTATACTAAAAATACATTCGGCGATTTGCCACGGCCCCATACGCAAGTATGGGGAACATTTGTATCTTTTTACCTATAAAGTTTCAAAAAAGCTTGCTTAACTTTTCTAAAATCACTTTCGTCCATTTGACTGTAGTGAGAAGATAACCGTCGATAATCTATTCCTCTTATTTGGTGCAAACAAACATACATTTTCTTTCCGCTCTGCACGGTTTCCACATACCAAGTTCCCTCCTTCTTTTGCGTCGTG
The DNA here is from genome assembly GCA_943356445.1 of Candidatus Nomurabacteria bacterium. Taxonomy (GTDB): domain Bacteria; phylum Patescibacteriota; class Minisyncoccia; order Phycocordibacterales; family CAIJYI01; genus CAIJYI01. The sequence goes on along the minus strand of CALREZ010000025.1, from coordinate 11,446 downwards.
GTCGGAGCCACCAAATAAAAACCACGGGATAATTTCTTCAATACAACGCCCGGACGAGAAAAATAACGGCTTTTTCCATTTATTTCAGAACCGACATTTTCACCGAAACTTATCCACCAAATATCGCGTTCTTTAACAATAGGAGGAACATTCGCTTTGTCGTGTAATTTCTCTTTTAATTTTATCCACTCCAGAAAGTTTTTAAACATGCTTTTATTCCGGTTGAAATATGGCAACAGTATAGCAGAAAAATAGATACCTGCAACGTTCCGTCTTATTTTTATTGATAGTTTTGTTTCTCCTCTTCCGACAGCAAATGTCCGATTTTGTTGATCTGCCGCATGACGCATTCCCGTTTTTTGTCTTCCGATAAATGCGTTTTGTATATGTCGGGAAGATCGGTCATATCCTCCGGGGTTATTTCTCCGCCAGCAACGCGGAAAGTACGTTTTTCCGTATCAATATCATAGATCATGCGCGTATGATTATCCGAGGTAAGGACGAATATCGGGGTGCCCTTGCTTACGGCGTCTTTCATTTTTTCCCACCATTTATCGTAAATTCGCTCATTGGTATTTTGAAGCGACACAGCTTCCTCAAGGGGCGGCATATCTTCATTCCATTTGGTATAAATTCCCGCAATTTGAGGATTTTCAACAACTAACTCATTGTACGTATCGCTCGGCTCTGTATTTATGGCGCGTTCAATACTGTCTAAACTTCGTTCACTTTCCGGTATGTGCCGGCTTCTCAATCCGGTCGCAACAGAACCCGTATCTGTTTCATTTCCTCCAAGCACTTTCCCCTCGCTCAAAAACACGCCCCAGCTTCCCTTTCCGAAGGTTCGGTCGCTTTTATCCATTCGCAAAGAAGAAGCCGATATCGTTGGCGCAAGACCGGCGACAATATCGTATTGATCGCTCCAAGAAAGTTCTTTGGTATCAACAGCTTGATTATTTTCGGAAGGTTTCCATTCGGCATCAACGATATCGTGAACAAGAAAAGCTTTGTGCTTTTTCATAAGATTGGCGCCATCTCTTCCTGTCTGTTGTTCTTCATCAAATTTTCTGTTTTCCTCAAGGGCATCTCCGTGAAGTTCAATGAGCTCTTTTTCTTCGGAAAGAATTTTATCATAAGAAGAAATGAGCTCGTCCACTCGCTGTTTTTCTTCTTCTTGTTCCTGAAGAACGTTTTTCTCAATTTGAAGCCGTTGTTCCAATTCTTTAATTTGGCGAAAATTGAGGAGTTTTCCGATGAATTGATTTTTCAGTCGGTCAACGGTTTCTTCAAGTCCGGAAACTTTTTCTTGGCGATTTTCAATGCTTTCTTTATAGGTTTCCGATTCTCTTATTTTAGTTTCTCTTTGGAGAGAACTATTTTCTGAAAAATTTTCAGCCGGCATATTTGTGATTATTATTTTATCTCTGATATTTTGCCAGTATTTCTGCCTCAATCTGGGCTCGGTCGCGGCCGTATTTGAGGTATGAGAGTTCTTTGATGAGCGGAATCATTTCTCTGTTTCCTTTTGACGGCGCCATGGATTTGATATTGAACGGTTTTCCGGGTTGTCCGCCGATGAGCATTTTCATGTAGGCGTTGTAGTTTTCCAGTTTGATGATATCGCTCTTGGTGAATATCGGATCAAACTGTTTTTCCAAGAATTCGGCGTCTTCCGTTCCCACGCGGAATACCGCCATGGAGCCGACGTTGCCGAAGACGGAATCTTTGATGCTTTCTTGAAGCTGGGCGATGAATTGATGCGCGATGGTCAGCGAGAGGCGATATTTTCTCGCTTCGGAAAGTATCGTGGAAATGGAATCGGTCGTGACGTTCTGGAACTCGTCTATATAGAGGTAAAAGTCGTTCAGTTTTCCGCCGGTCGTTGCGATGTCAACGCGCGAGAGGGCGGCCATTAAAATCTTACCGACGATAATGAGGCCGAGGAGACTGGAGTTGATGTCGCCGAGCCTTCCTTTGGCGAGATTGACGAGCAGAATTTTCTTTTCATCCATGACTTTGCGGAAATTGAAAGCGGATTTTTCCTGCGCGATAATCGGACGCATGATGTCGTTGGAAATGAAGACGTCAAACTTGTTCATAATATACGGCACGTAGTTCGCGAGCGATTGTTCGCCAGTCGTCTTTTCGGCATTCTGCCAGAATTGGGTAATGATCGGATTTTTGCAATGAGAAAGTTTCATTTCACGAAACGCTTTATCGGAAAGAATGCGGCCGATTTCCATAAGCGTTGCTCCCGATTCCGGATGTTCCAAAACCAAAAGAGCGGAATTGCGGAAGTATTGTTCAAACGCGGGGCCTCCGGCGACTTTCATATCAAACAATTTATTGAAAATGGAAAGCATTTCGTTCACCACAAAAGTCTTTTGTTCGGGGAATCTCTCATCAAACTCCAGCATATTCAGTCCCATAGGTCGCTCCATATGACTCGGATCAAAATAAATGACATCATCTATGCGTTCGCGCGGAATGTTGGCGAGAACGTCCTCTATGTCCGTTCCGTGAGGGTCTATCATACATACGCCATCGCCGTTTTTAATGTCCTGAATAATCATGTTCTTCAAAAGAACGGTTTTACCGGTACCGGTTTGTCCGATAACATAAAAGTGGCGGACACGGTCTTCTTTGGCAAAATGTATTTCTTTTTGCGTGCCGCGATAATCGTTCATGCCGAGCAATACGCCGTCTTCGCCCATATTCAGGGGTGCAGGAGCAATGCCGGCGCGCGCTTCTTTGAGCTGAGGCATGTTGGTCTTTCCCACCGGGAAATGAAGAACGGAAGCGAGTTCTTTGAGATTAAGAGGGAAACTTTCTTTTTCGGAAAAAATGCGATAACTGAAATCGTGAAGGAAACGAGAGAGATCTTCACCTTTGAGCGATTTCCACTTCATGCCATTTCCGTTCGGATCATTGAATTGCTGGAAAGCGGACTCCATTTCGGAAAGGATCTGTTCGGCGCGTTCACGGCTTGATGCCGACGCGATGATGCGGATATTCGTATCAAGAATCGGGAGGGAAATTTTTTCTTCAATTCTTTTTATGACGTTTTCATCTATATTCTTTTTTCCTTCCTCCTGTTTTTTCTTATCGGCGGCGGTATCTTTCCAAAGAACCGAAGCGGTTTTCCACACATCGCCGAAGATATTGGTCGCGAAGTCGGTGGCTTCTTTTACTTTTACGCCGTTACGAATCTTTTTCAGTGCGTTTTTGTAGAGATAGGAATACTTTTCCCCGACGGGAGAAACCAGAAGCTGGATGGAAGCGCCTTCTCCGACACGGGAAAGTTTGGAAAAAACATTCAAAACGATATTGAGGGGGTCGGACTCAAACTCGTCGTAGGTTTTGATGGGAAAAACGATATTCCCCGCCCTTTCAGCATAAGCCCCGACAGAAATTCCGTCCGCGTTGAAAGAATTGTAGTCGTTTTTGTTTTCAATAACATTCGCATCGGGAAAAACGGCGAGTACCTGCTTTTCAAACAGATCTTTCTTTTCATCGGGAACAGCCACATAAAAAGCGATTTCGTCGCTATCAAAAGGAAGCGCGATTTCCAGGGAATAATAATTTTTGTAGGAGTGTTTTACTTTTTCCAGGTCAACCGAGATCATGCCGGCATAGAACTGCTCCATTCCGGAGATAAGTTCTTTCATATTTTTCTTTTCGTTTTCTTTATTGGTCAAAGGCAGAGATACTTCAAAAAGAGTCATATGGAGTTCTTCAAAAAGTTGTTCCGTACCTCTCGATTTTTCCACTTCGCTTTCGGCCACTTTGAGATACTGGACAAGGACTCGGTGAAAATCGTCTTCAAGATGCGGACTATGAAGCCCGGCAACCACAGAAAGAGCGTTGAGAATTCCCCTTTCCTGCAAAATGCCGATGAGTTCCTCCATCTGGGAATCGTGAGTTTCGGGAGCAAGTTCCAGAACGATAGCGTCCAATTCTTGCCCCTCCAAGCGATGACCCTCGGCGAGCGCTTCCGACGGAACCACTTCTTTGTACTGTGAAATTTTTTCACTGATTATTTTTTCCTGATTCGTTTCCATTCCGAGTTGTTCAAGCTTTTCTTGCTGTTCTCTTACAGCGGATCGCAAGAAATTGAGTTCTTCTTCGGAGTTTTTAAATTGAGGCAAAGTTTTGAGATTGTGTTCCATGATACTCATTATACCCCAAAAAAACCGAAGCACAAAAAAACTCCTCCGGTTTTTTCCGGAGGAGTTTTTCGTTTTTACATTCCCTGCAATTGATTTATTTTTGCGCGAGTCTTCGGCCCGACAAAACCGTATCCGGTATCGCCCGCCTTTGCAAGACCGTATTTTACCTGAAAGGCTTTCACTGCATTTTGAGTCAATTGTCCGAAGTATCCGGTGGTCGCTCCGCTCGGATAAATATCAGAACCCTGAGCTTTCAAGAACATTTGGAGCTGTTTGACTGAATCGTTGGAATTTCCCATTGCGAGAGCCGAAACGAATTTATATCCCGTACCGCTCACGGTGGCGGTTGGCAATTGCGCCTGCAAAGCGGAAACCTGGGCGAGCAAAGTGCTGATCAAATTCTGGTAATCAGTTTGAGTCGGATTTTTTGGCAAGGTTGGAGTCGTAACAACGGGAGTCGTGGCGGTAGTTACTACCGGGGCGGTGGTTGGAGCGGTCGGTGCCGGTGCAAAATAGGCGGCGCTTGCTGCTCCAGCTCCCACAATAACACCAGTGGTTACTGAATAATCTACCGGTTTAGTGTAATTGACAGAGTCAGCCCCGGCGAGGGTATAAACGACGGTTATTCCTCTACTTGTACCAACATTTGCGTTACTGTATGTCCCCGCTGCTGTTACGGTTACCGTATCAGCGCCAACAACCCCGCTTAACGTCCCAGCGGTTACCGCCGCTGAAGTGTTTCCGTCATAGTTTTTTGTGGTTGTGAGGGTCGGGTCGGAAATCGTCAATTGCTTCGCCGTTACGACTCCGGAAGTGGAGGTGTAATCTACCGGTTTGGTATAACCAGTAGCTTGCGCTCCTGCGAGAGTGTACACAACGGTAATAGTTTTTCCTGTGGTTGTGGTTGCGGTATCATACGTACCGACAGCTGATACGGTTACAGTATCACCTCCTACCACTCCGCTTAATGCTCCAGCGGTTACGGCGGCGGTTCTATCTCCGTCGTAGACCTTTGAAAGAGTCAGGGTCGGATCAGCAATAGTCAGCTGCTTCGCCGTGATAGCGGTTGTTGCGGAACTGGTCGCCTCTCCAATATCCGGAAGAGTGGTCGTCGCCGAAACTTTGAAGAATTTTCCGACATAAGCCCCGGTCGGTATGGTCGTAGTGGCTGTTTCACCGCTAATAGGCAAATACGTACCACCAGAGGTAGCAGACGAATACCACTGATAATGGAATTGCGCGGTTCCCGCATTCGGTACGGCGGTCAATGTTGAGCCGACCGCGGCGGTACCGGTGATAGTAACGCTGGCGAGGGTTGCCGCAGAAGCGACTCCCGTGATAAGAAACGAGCCGATGACTACGGAAAACAACGAAAGTACTTTCTTTTTTGAATTTTTCATTTTTTTATCCTATTAATAATTTATTTAAATTTTCTTCTTATTAATTTCTTTCCGATCGACCGGTAAATAAATTAATGAGATAAGATCGTATATGATATACGCTATACTAAAAAATTTCCTCGTAAAAAAACGAGAAGCGTCTTTCCTCTTTTAATTATATCACGAATCCACGAGAGATAAGCGAATAGTCCTGTGGATAAATAAAAACGCGCTTTTTGTAAAGCGCGTTTTTATATTTTTAGTTTTTTGTCAGGACTTCCTGTCCGTCTTTGGTAATAAGTACCGTGTGTTCAAAATGAGCCGAAAGAGAGCGGTCTGCGGTACGATAGGTGTAACCATCCTTGTCGAGGATAATCCCTCTCTTCCCCTCGTTCAACATCGGTTCTATCGCAATAACCATACCTGGTTTCAATTTTGCGCCGACGCCTTTTTTGGTGCCAAAATTCGGAATATACGGATCTTCGTGGACTTCCCGACCAACACCATGCCCGCCAAGCTCGCGAACTATCCCGTATTTAAAAGGACGAGCGAACTGTTCTATCGCGTATCCGATATCTCCAACGTGCGCGCCGGGTTTGGCGGCAGCAATACCGATCTCTAAAGCTTTTTTGGTCGCGTCTATGAGTTTTTGCGCTTTTTCGCTTACTTTTCCCACTGCAACCGTTCGCGCGCTATCGGTGATCATTTTTTGATGAGCGATACCCATATCAAGACCAATAATATCGCCTTCTTGCAGGATTCTCTCTTCTTTAGGGAGTCCATGAACAATCTCGTCATTTACCGAAAGACAGATAGCTCCCGGATACGGAAAATCGGCCCCATAAGGCTGATAACCAAGAAAAGGAGCGACATCCCCCATTTTCTCAACGGCTTTTCGAGCAATAGCGTCAAGTTCTTTCGTACTGATTCCCGGACAAACCGCTTTTTCCACCTCGTCCAAAACGCGAGCAAGCCTTTTTCCGCTTTCCCGTAAAATTTCTATTTCTTTTGGTGATTTTATGATTATAGCCATGGACAAGTAAAATTATTCCGCCAAGGAAAGCGCCTTTATTATCTCCTCGTGGACTTTTTCAATAGATTGGTCTCCGTTTATATCAAGAATTGTGCCATGTTTCTGAAAAACTTTTACCGCGGGAACAACTTCTTCTTGGTATACTTTTAATCGGTGTTTGATTGTTTCTTCGTTATCGTCCATACGATTTTCAATACTGGCGCGTTTGATGAGGCGGGTTTTCACTTCATCGTCGTGAACATCCAGATAGATCGCTTTATACGGACGACCGAGCCATGTCATTACATCATGAAAAAGTTCGGCTTCCTGTTCCTTTCTTGCCGCACCTTCATAAATGATACCCTCCTCTGAGGGAAGATACAAAACGGCTTCTTGAAACAAAAAAGAGGCGAACCAGTACGGCATAAGACTTCCGCGATTCATGATCTCGGCGATTTTGTGACCGAGCGGAGTATCGGCTTTTTGCAGTTCGCGAAACTTATCTCCGGTGGAAAAGGTCTTAAAACCGCTTTTTTCCGAAAGAAGCTTCGTCTGAACGCCTTTCCCGCTTCCCGGTTTCCCGATCATGACGAAGGTTTTATATTTCTCAAAACACTTTTCCATAGTAATTTTATATTAACTTATTTCTCTATTTTCTAACAATACCCCTTTTTCGGACGAGGTCAACCCCGGAGACGGAGTTTCATATCGTTTAAGACATTCATAAAAGAAATGAAGGCATCGTAGGGTGAATTATACGGATTAAAGTACTTGTGCACGTCGCCGTCGTTGAACCATTTGGTGCACATATAATAGAAGTGGTCGGAAGTTTGGAGTCGGCGCCAGTCGTGAATAAGGACATTATCGCCCGTTTTCATAACCTGTTTTTCCATTTCATAGAGATTATGCGCCGCTTCGTGCTGCATGGAATTGGAAAGCCATGCGGAAAGATCTCGTTCAATATCGGCCCAAGAAACAAAATGGTGAACATCCAGTTCTCCCCTCGCCGGATAATTTGTCGCCACTTCGCTCGGCGTCATAAAATTATTGTCGGGATTTTTGAGGACTTCGCTCGGCAAAGCGCGGAGAAAATTGAATATACCCGTATCTTCCCACTGGTGTTCGCCGAATGTTTCATAATCCATGAAGAGATTTATCACTTCCCCATTGCCGTTTACTTGAGAAACCCAGTCGGCGAATTTCGGAGCGGTGAGCGGGTGTTCACTCCATTCTTTGGAAGAAAACCTGAAGGCAATATCGTCGGATAGTCTATAATTTTTCAGCAGCAGTTTTATTTTTTTCGTCCCTTTCGGACGATACAAAAAATTCGGACTTCTCCAATCAAGAATGTGATCCGCACCTTCCGCAAGGATTGCTTTGTACCCCATATCTTCCACTACGCGAGCGAGTTCGTTGTTGTAGATAAGTTCGGTATTTCTAAAAACTGTCGGAGTAACGCCAAAAAGCTTCTTGATCTTGTCGTCATGGAGCTTCACCTGGCTTCTGAATTCGTCCTGCGAATACAAAAAAGAAAGCGAATGATAGTAGGTTTCGGAAAGAATTTCCACACGGCCGGTATTTATGAGTTTTTTGAAAGACCTAAGCACCTCCGGAGCATATGTTTCCAGTTGTTCAAGAAAAACGCCGGAGAAAGAATAACTTACCTTGAATTCCGGGTACTTTTCCAAAAGTTCCAGCATGACCGCATTCGCGGGAAGATAGCATTTCTCTGCCACTTTATTGAGAATCTTTTGATTGTTGAGTTTTGTATTTGAATCGTCGTTAAAATAATCGCTGTCTTTTCCTATACTAAAAAGCTGGTACCTTTTGATACGAAACGGTTGATGGACTTGGAAATAAAAACAAACGGAAGGCATAAAGAAAAGTGAATAATATACATACATTGTAACACCTCGCCTTTCCAAAAGATAATAAAAACCTGTGCGAAAAGTTTTACAAGGGTAGTCCTTGTTGAAAACAAGGACTACCCTTGTAAAGAGTCATCATCGCTGTATGTCAGCCAATCGGTTATAAAATCTTTGAAATCATGAGCGGAATCAAAGTACTCGGGAAAATCTTTTTTTGATAGGATCAGATTTTCTTCTCTTTCGGAACCCATATAATCTTCATAACTGCTGTAATGATAATTTTTGAGATAATTTTCCGCAGCGATTTTGTTTGATATTCCCTTTTCTTTCCATTCCGGTTCAATAAGCTTTACGGGATTTAGGTGGATGTAAGCAAAAAGATATTTTAGGTAGTTATCACTGTCTGCATGGGAAGCTTTAAATCTGCTTTGAAATAAAGGGCCGACTCTTCCATGTATTTTGTTGAAATACATGGAATATCCGGTAGTTAGTTTTGTCATAAAAGAGCTTATTCCTCCATCTTTTATTTCCTTCACCAAAAGATGAAAATGATTCGGCATCAGACAATATGACCCAATGGAGACAAGCGATTTTCCCCGGTCAATAAAAGGAAAAGGTTTGAATTTTATTTCACTGAAACGAACCGCTTTATCTGAATTTGAAACAAATAACAAGCGAATAAAATGTTTCCTGTCATGATCATTTTCAAAAATAATGTCTTTATTAACTCCGCGATTATAAATATGATAGTATTCTCCTTCACTAAAAGATATTTTTCTTTCCATTTAGCCATTATATCAAAAGGCTTACGCTGTTTACAAGGTACGCCCTTGTTGATACAAGGGCGTACCTTGTAAACTTACCTGAACATACGCAAAAACCCCT
>CALREZ010000025.1:0-2033 GCA_943356445.1 Candidatus Nomurabacteria bacterium | reverse complement strand
GATTTTGCAACGGTCCAGATCATCTTCTTCCATCCGATCGTACCTGCTGCGTCAGCGGCAATCGTGAATCTTGAGATCGTCTGATTTCCTGCGGTCAATGTCGTCAAAGGCAATGATTGAAGGGTAATCGTCGGAACTGATTTTACGATGTACTGAGCATTGGTATTAGCGTTGGTTGCAGTAGTAGCTGCGGTTCCAACAGAGTTGGTGGTCTTGTAGGTATCAAGCGTGACTGATACGTCAGCGGTTGAAGATGCGGAATAAGTACCGACATCGTTCAAGTTTGCGTATACGTCAACGATAGTACCAGCCGGATCGTTAGCAGGAACATTGATTGACATTCCTGATGAAGTTGCTTCATATCCGGTTCCGAGATAGACGGTCTTGTCTACCATACCGGTTGCTTTCAAGGTAAGAGAACGGATTGCTCCGGCTCCATCTGCGCCACCAGCGGCCAACAAGGCGATATCAGTAATCTTGTAGGTATCATTCAATGCGGTGAAGCGGAATGATGCTACTTTCGGTGAAGTATTTCCGACTACGAGTTTCGTCGTAAGTGTGGAATCAGTAACAGCTGCTGCTGCGATTGATCCGCCGGAAACGGTAAGGGTCTGACCTGCGATTGCAGTACCAGTGGTAGCTGCCGTTGCGGAATCAGCGGTGGTTCCAGATACAACCAATGAAACATTGAGAGTATTGGTGCTGACCAAGGTGCTTGCCATCGTTCCATAGACGTCTACTGACATCGTGGTGTTCGGCTGCATTTCTTGGCTAATGCTCCAAGAAGTCGTTGAAGCGACCGTACTCTTTATGCTTGTAGTTTTTCCTCCATATACAACGTATACATCAGAAAGACCGGTAGCTACTCCAGAGTTTGTACCTCCGAAAGTAAGAGCAATCGTGTCAAGATTGACTTTCTCCGTTTCGCTTGAAGTAACGGTGAAGGATCCGAGTTTGTATGCGGTCTGAGGAGTGATCAAAGTCTGGTTAGCGTAAGAAGAATTCTTAGCTCCTGAGAGAGAACCGGTAGAAACAGATAAGCTGTTTCCAGATACCTTTGAGTTAGACGTGTAGGTAAGAGAGTTCATCTTCTTCAAGTTGCTTGAACCAGCTTCAATGTTGATGGCGATAGTGTCTCCTGCAGCAATAGCAGTACCGCTAGCGTAATCATTGTATACATCGGCGCGTACTTCCAAAAGAACAGGTGTTCCCGGAGTTACAACCAAAGAAGAACCGAATGAGAAGGTTGTGTAGGTAAGGCCAATTCCGTCTTCAAGGATTGAAGCGGCGTTTCCAACCTGTACTCCGTTAGCAAAGACCGTTCCGTTTCTCAAGGAAACATTTCCAGAAGTGCTAATGGTTCCACTGATTCTCAAGTTCTCAACTTTGATAGGTTCACCAGCTGCTTTGAGCTCAAATCTTCCCATGAGAGCGTTGGTGGCTGTCTTGGTGATGTTGCCAGAAGGTGAGTCAGCTTTCTTGGTGATAGAGAGTGTTCCACCATTGATGGTCTCCGTACCTCCGGTTCTTGCTGAGAAAGCGGTCGTGGTGTTGGTAATAGTTGCGAGAATCGGTTGACCAACTTGTGAGTCAACAAATACCGCATCTCCAGCGTTCTGCAATGAGAAGCTGAAAGTCTTGGTAGAACCGCCAATGATGTCACCAACCAATTTAAGAGTGTGTGAACCAGTGGTGATGCTCTTCGGAGCTGCCATAAGATCAAAGGTAACATAACCATTTGCGTCCATAGAAGCAACGGTTGATCCTACCTGAGTTCCGTCAACAAACAATTTGAAGTTTCCGATATCGGAAGTCGTAACAGAACCGATCTGGCGGAAGTTCATTGCTTTCAACATAACTTCGCGAGTTCCGAAAGCAACAGTGTTCTGCCACATGACATATTCATTCTGAGGATCAATATCAGCCGTTGAAGGTGACATAGATGCTGAGAAGATGACGGTTGCCATATCAGCGGTTGCAATAGACTGGTTGTTGCCCAAAATCGGGTATGCGCCATTTACTGCTACGCTTCC
>CALREZ010000024.1 GCA_943356445.1 Candidatus Nomurabacteria bacterium | reverse complement strand
CCGCTGATCCAGCGCCGGTAGCAGACCCGGAACCGAGCGCTCCGACAGAAGATCCCGCTCCTCCCGCCGTTGACCCGGGAACTCCTGCCGATGAAGCTCCCGCTTCATAAAAAAAGCCCGCGGTTGCGGGCTTTTCGTTTGTTCTCATGAGAGATAATGCGCGAGGAATGTAATGATTAAACCTATGCCGGCGACAATATAGCCGGTTTTCAGAAAATTCAGAACGATTTTTTTAGCTTCTTTCGGCATGCCGGAAGCGAGACAAAGAGATACGCCGAGTAAGGCTACTCCGAAGATCAAAAGCAAAAAACCCGTTAGTGTTATGATAATGCCTATATGCATGACAACCCTCCTTTTTTTGCGGTCGGTGTTGGTAATATCTGGAATGCAATATATCACGCAGTCCGTTTGCTGTCTAATGTATCTCCTCACACCCATTATAATAATGCGATATTATCGCCGGTACGAGGTTGCACCTCGTACCGAAACGTTTGTGTGACCAAATAAACTTTGATTTTTGAACGGAACTTAATCATATTATTCAAATGTTTCGGTACGAGGTGCAACCCAGAACCGGCGACGTAGGTGTGAGGAGATACCGTCAAATTGCGTTATCTTACGCAATGATGATATACTTTCTACAGAAAAAAGTTTTTATCAAAAAGCTAACTTTTGTATTTTATGATGGAGGAAGAAATGATAAACCGCACTAAAGAATACCGCATACAAGCGGCCGAGCTTATCAAGAATCAATGGATTCCCGATACGGAAGCCATGATTCCCGATGTCGCCGACGAGAAAAAAAGAAGAGGTTTTGAGGAAGAAATGGACAAGATCAAAGAAGAGTTCGCCGAGTTGAAAGATGCTGATTTTAACGACGAGGAAGTCCAAGAAAAAGTAAAAAACCTCTACAACCGTGCCGAAGATCTCTATGGCACCGTGAGCCTCTGTTTTGAAAAAGGAGAGGATGAGTAAACAGGCATAAAAGGCATCGCTCCCGGCGATGCCTTTTTACTTAAAATACTCCGGCGTATAAATCGCCATCCAGTCTACCATCTGTCTCATGACATACGATGCGCCGATCAAGTTGTGAACCGGGCCATGTTCCATGACGATAGCAAAAGCATATTTCGGATGTTCATACGGAAAAAATCCGGTGATCCACGAATTTACAAAATCTTTTTTCACCCCCAATTCCGCCGTACCGGTTTTTGCCGCAATGTTCACGCTTTTGGTATTCAGAGCCAGAGCAACTCCGTAGAGTACGCCTCTCCTCATTCCTTCTCCCGCGATAACGAAATTTTCTTTCGGTATCGGAATGATATTTTTTGAGACCGTGGTAGATTGCAGAACGTGCGGAGTGACGAGAGCGCCGTCGGTGGCAATGGAAGAAACGGCGCGAACCGCCTGAAGCGGGGATACCTGAAAACCGTATTGCCCGATGGAAGTGTGATAGGTATCTCCGAGAAGCCAATCCGCTCCGTCAAAATTTTTCTTTTTCCATTCCGGACTCGGAATCATTCCGTCCGCTTCCCTTTCAAGATCAACTCCGGTCGGACTCCCGAAACCGAACATCTTCATATATTTTTCTATCCTTTCAATTCCCAACCCTTTTTGTTCGTTCAAATATCCGCCGCCCACTTCATAAAAATATACGTCGGAAGAAACGGCGATAGCATCGCGCATATCCACCCAGCCGTGCGCTTTCCAGTCTTTGAAGACCGTCGGTTTATCGGGAAAATACGGGTTGGCGATGGAGATGGATCCGGTGCTCAATATCTTTTTTTCCGGTGAAATGACTTTTTCGGTGAGAGCCGCAATCGCCATGTAGGGCTTCACAATAGATCCGGGCGTATAGAGTCCTGAAACGGCTCGATCAAGAAACGGAGTTTTTGGATCCAGTTGGTAGCGCGCAATCGTTGCCTTGTCTTTTCCATCAGTGAGAATTTGCGGTTCATATTCCGGAAAACTGGTCAACGCCAGTATCTCCCCCGTCTCCACATTCATCAGGACTCCGCTCCCCGCGCGAAAACCCACTTGGTTTGCCGTTTCGGAAATCACCTTATAGAGTTCTTTTTGCAATCGCGAATCAACCGTAAGCGTCACATCCTTTCCCGCAACCGGCGGCTCAATAACGCTCTCCGAATGGATTTTTGACAGCGAGTCCACTTCCTGAATTTTTAACCCCTGCGTTCCGTTCAACATGTCATTGTATGCCTTTTCCACTCCGCCTTTTCCTTCATATTCTTTTTTGTAATAAAAACCGGAACTATCCTTTGCCGGATAGCTCAAGTAACCGAGCAGGTGCCCGAATCCCGGACTGGCGATATATTGCCGCAAAGGAAAATCATTGAGCGCTTCGCCTTCTTTCACTTTGGCTTCTTCCCAATCTGCTTTTTCTTGCGGCAAGATGTTCCATGCCAAAGGGACTTTATTGCGGTCATAAATGATCCCGCGATTGGCAAAAACGAGCGAGTGTTCCAAACGGTTGTTTTCCGCCCTCGCCTTCATCACGTCGCCTTGTCCTATTTGCAAACCTGCGACTTTCCAGAGATAAATCCCTTGCAGCCCGAAAAAAAGCGCGCCGAGAAAAAAGACGGTATATTTTGAAATTGATTTTTCTATGCGCCCCTCAAACTGATTCACGTCAAAATTGGGCAAGTTGCTGGAATCAAGAAAAATCTCGTTCGGATCTATATTCGCTTTTCGTTTTTTTTGTCCAAAAAATTTCATAAAGCGATCAGGAGAAAAAACGCACTTTTTGTTTTACCGTTACCGAGAAAAAAATAAAGAAAAGAGCGGCAGTCGCAAAAAACAATCGGAAGCCGTGAAAATTGATAGCTTCCGTTCCGTAGAGCGCGTCCAGTAAAAGTCCGAAAAAGAATGCTTCATAAAAATTCTCAAAAAAGGCCGCTCCGAGAAAACAAAAAAAACAAGCAACCCACCACGGAAAAAACAATACCAAAAAAAGAATGGCGGTATCCGACGCGATTCTTTCCACGATTTGCCGTTTCGTTATTCCCTCTTTTTTCATTGTCGCAGTATTAGCGATTCGCTGTTTTAATAACCTGTATATATTTTGCGTCAAAGATATTTATCGGCCCGCGAAAATATACCTTTTGGAATGTTTCGTTTGATTTCTCTTCCTTTGAAACGACGATAGCGGCGATGTATTCGGGAAAACCCGAGAGACTGGCGCTGTCTCCTTCTTTCACGTCGGCTTCTTTCGGAAGGTCGGCAACGAATGAACCGCCGCCCAGACCCTTCAACTGGACAGGCAAATTATCGGGGCCCAAAAGCGCATCGGAAGATTCTCCCGCGGTGGAAAACAAGCGGGCTTTCGCTAAATTTTGATATGACTCTTCCACCGTTCCCAAGATCATATTTCCGTTTGCCAGAATTTTGTCCCCATTTTTAATCCCGTTCTTTTCGCCGATATCTATGAGAAAAGTGTCATAGACGGTAACGTTCGGCCTTGCGATGATTGTTCCGAACACCCCGTTTTCTTTCTTCAAAGAAAGTTCTTTTTTTAATTCCAGATTTTGCTGAATGATGAAATCATATCCGGAAAGTTCTTCTTCCATCTTTTTTATTTTTTCCGAAAGTTCTTTGTTCTTCGCAATGAGCGATTCCTTTGTGCTCAAGTAAGAAGCGGAACCGGAGAGAACGGAACTTCCCGAAGTCTTAGCGTTCCATGCGGAAACCGACGCGGTATTCGCCGCCCCGGAAAAAAAGAGAAATGTTTTCGGGAAAAAAGTAAAAGAAACAAAAACAAAAAAAGCGAAGAAGAAAAAAGCTATCCTCACTTTGTTTTTTCGTTTTTTTGTTTGCAAAGGCCGGTACATGATTGAAATCAAAAATTAATTTTTCTTCCCTTATTTCTTTTTTCTCGTTGCTTGTTTCTCTTTTGCGCTACTCCGTCGGCGCCTCCTCGTCATCCTCATAGATCAGCGCTTCTTTGTACAATTCAAGATTTTCAACGACGATTCCCGTACCCCGGGCGATGCAGGTCAGCGGATCTTCGGCTATATATATCGGTATTTTCAGTTCTTCTTGAAGTATCTTGTCCAGCCCGCGAATGAGCGCTCCGCCCCCCATGAGAACAATGCCGCGATTCATCACATCCGAAAGCACTTCGGGCGGAGTTTCTTCCAGCACTTCTTTTGCCGAGGACACAAGCATGCTGATGGACTGAGCCATCGCTTCGCGTATATCCGAATCGGTAATGATGACCTCTCTCGGAAGTCCGGTAATCAGATCTCGCCCGCGAAGCGATGCTTCCAAGGGTGTCTCATTCTTCACGACGGAACCGATGCTGATTTTAATCGCTTCAGCGGTTTTTTCTCCCGTAAGAATTTTGAATTCGTTTCTGATGTAGGAAATGATGTCCTCGTTGAATTTGTCTCCGGCAATGCGGAGGTTCTTTGACTTGACAATGCCGCCGAGCGAGATGACCGCAATGTCGGTCGTTCCTCCTCCGATGTCTATCACCATGCTTCCGACCGGATCATTCACCGGCAGGCGTATCCCGATAGCTCCCGCCATCGGTTCTTCAATGATATATACTTCGCGCGCGCCGGCATTTCTCGCGGCATCTTTGACCGCGCGAGTTTCCACATTGGTAATTCCCGAAGGAACGCCGACGACAATACGAGGGCGAGCCATTTTTTTTGAAAGTTTGTTGGCGTTGTTGATGAAGTACGAAAGCAATTCCTGCGTCACTTCAAAGTCCGAGATAACGCCGTCCACGAGCGGACGAATAGCCACGATATGCGAAGGAGTTCGTCCGAGCATTTCTTTTGCCGCATGTCCCACCGCCACCACCTGTCCTGTTTTTTGATTGACCGCCACCACCGTCGGTTCGTTAATAATGATTCCGTGACCGCTTACATACACCAGAGTATTGGCCGTTCCCAAGTCTATTCCGATATCATTCGCGAACATGTGTTTGAATTTCTGCAACATAAGTACCCCTATTCTACTTGAAAGAAGAGGCGGAGTCAAAAATGGAAAAAATTTGCCAAAATAACTTTTTTAAGTTATTTAATTTTTGTGTCTCATCCCAAAAAAATCCCAAATTCAAAATCTTAAGCTCCAAATAAATCATAAATTTTAATTTCAAAATCGCAAACGTTTGTTATTTTGGATTTTTCTTTTGAAATTTATTTGGAACTTGTAATTTTTGAATTTGAGATTTTTTATGCTTTTACTGCTGTTGTTTTTTATTTTATCGCTTCAAATATGCAAGCAGCTCATTCTCGTCCAGCATCAGCACTTCTCCCGTCTTTCTCACTTTCACTTCAAACTTTCCGGAAGCAAGCGTTTTTCCGCTGACGACCACACGATATGGCATGCCAAGAAGGTCGCTTCCGCCGAATTTTTCTCCCGCGCTTTGATCGCGATCATCATACAGCACTTCAATGCCGGCATCGGTCAATTTTTCATAGAGCGCGTCCGAAGCTTCTTTCTCACGGAGGTCAATCAGATGAACTTTAAACGGAGCGACGGATTCCGGCCACACGATGCCTTTATCGTCGGCGAATGATTCCACAATCGTCCCCATCAAACGTCCGGGGCCGATGCCGTACGAACCCATGATGACCGGTTTCTGTTCGCCGTTCTCATCTTTGTAGTTGAGCCCGATCGGAGCGGAAAAACGCGTGCCAAGTTTGAAGATATTTCCCGTTTCAATGGAATGCACTTCTTCCAGTTCATCGCGGGTCAAACCGAGATCATTCAACACCTCGTCGTTTAGCACTTCTTTGTTTACCGCAATTCCTTTTCCTCGTGAAAGATAAATCGTATCTTCGCCCGCATCCGAAAGCGTCTGGAATTCATGACTGTATTTGGAAAAGACTCCGCCGCTCGCAAATGTTACGAAGGTTATTTCTCCAATACCCGCGCGTTCAAATATATTTTTATAGGCCTGTTTTGCCAGCTCGTAAAAAGCATCCAGATCTTCCTGTGTTGCGCTGAAAGAATACAAATCTTTCATGGAAAATTCGCGCCCTCGCATAATACCCGATTTTGCGCGCGTTTCGTTGCGGAATTTCGTCTGTATCTGATACGCGTAGATCGGCAAATCTTTGTACGACGAAATGTGATTCGTCATGATATTCGTAATGGCTTCTTCATGCGTAAATCCGAGACCGACTTCGTTTCCATTTTTCAATTTCGTCTTGAACCAGTTATCAACTTTCGCATCATCCCAGCGGTCGGTCTTCTCCCACAGCATCCGATCTTGAAGCGCGGTCATGGAAACTTCTTGTCCGCCGATCGCGTCCATCTCCTCGCGGATGATATTTTCAATTTTATTGAGCACGCGAAGCCCGAGCGGAAGATACGAATAGACCCCCGCCATCTCTTTATGCACGTATCCCGCGCGGATCAGGAGTTCAGCGTTCCGCGACACCTCGTCTTTCGGCGCCTCCTTGCGCGTTTTGGTAAATAATTGTGATTGTTTCATAAAAATTATTGTAACGTTTCAAACGCTATTTCGCAAACAGCGACCAGACATCGTGGAAAGTGATGACCAGTATGAGCCCGATGAGAACCATAAAACCGATGGAATGAGCAAGATTTGCCGTCTTAGCTTTTATCGGCGAGCGTTTTATTGCTTCTATGAGAATAAAGAAGACTCGCCCTCCATCCAAGGCGGGAATTGGCAGAATGTTAATGACGGCAAGGTTGATGGAAATAAGAGCGGTCAGCGAAATGAGATAGGTAATCCCGAGCTGGCTCGCGTCGCCGACGATTTTCACGATGCCGACCGGGCCGGAAACGGAAGACATATCCGCCTTGCCGCGAAATGCCGAAAGAAGAAGATCGTACAATCCTTTAAATGTTTGACCGGTGTAAATCAGCGTCAATTTCCCTCCTTCATATATCGCGCGATGGAGAGGAAGCTTCATGGTTCCAACCATATCCATACCGATGCCGATGGCGGATTTTCCGTCTACAATACCTTGTTTTGGTGTGACGATAACCGTCTTTTCCAGAGCCCCGCGTCTCAAGAGGACGGAAATTTCTTGAGATCCGTGTTCGTCAACGAATTTTTGAAAAACTTCCGGCGTTACCTTTGAGACAATTTGATCTTGATACGAAATGGAAAGGATCGTATCCCCTGTCTTCATCCCAGCCAAGTTTGCGGGAGAATCTTTCATGACCTCCACGATGGTAAGCGAAGCGTTGCTGACGGTTCCTTGAGAAAGTTGGTCAGACACTGAAGACGGCAGTCCGATAAGAAATCCGGACGTGAGAAGCGCCCACGCAAAAAGCAGATTGAAAAATACGCCGGCGGAAAGCACCGCTACTTGCGTCAGCTTTGGTTTATGAGAAAAACTTCTCTGATTTTCCTTCCCGTTTTTTGAAACTTCCTCCGGATTCTCGCCGAATATCTTCACAAAACCGCCGAAAGGAATGGCGTTTACGGTATATTCGGTTTCCCCGTATTTTTTGCCGTACAGTTTCGGAGGAAATCCGATGCCGAATTCATCCACTCGTATTCCGCTCTTTTTGGCAACGACAAAATGCCCGAACTCGTGTACGAGAATAAGCGCCGCGAGGATGATCGCAAAGAGAAGAATGTTCATAGGTAAGACTTATGATGTAAGATTTATGATTTAAGAATGACGACCTCCGCTGTATTCATAAATCCTAAATCTTAAATCTTATATCGTTTTTATTCCGCTATTTCTTTTTCTTTTCTCTCCGCCATTTCTTCCAGTTTCGCATTCGCCTGATCAACGAATTTTTGCATCTCTTCTTTCAAGCGGAATTTGTCATCTTCGGGGATTTCTCCTTCTTTTTCCAGTGTTTGAATTTCGCTCCAGACTTCATCTCTTTCCGCGCGAACGGAAACGCGCGCGTGTTCAAGCTTTTCTCTCGTCACTTTCAACAGAGCCGCCCTTCGTTCCGCGGTAAGTTCCGGGAAGAATACGCGGATACCCATCGCATCGGAAGAAACGCTCAGGCCGAGGTTTGCCTCGCTGATAGCCTTTTCTATCCCTTTGATCTGCCCTTTATCCCACGGGGCCACGCGTATCGTTCTGGCATCTTCAATGGAAATGCTCGCGACATGCTTAATGGGGGTTCTGGTTCCATAGGAATCAAGATAAATGCTGTCCAAAATGGCGGGAGTCGCTCGTCCGGTGCGAACGCCGGTATATTCGGTACTTAACCAATCCTGCACCCCCTCCAGTTTCTCTTTAAATGACGAAAAATCGTAAGCCATAATATATGTATTTATTTAATAGCGATTGATTATAGTATAACAAAGAATTAAAAAACGCCAAATCTTTCTTTTTTTTAAAAGCACCAAATTCAAAATCATAAGTTCCATATAAATTTCAAAAGAAAAATCCAAAATAACAAACGTTTGCGATTTTGAAATTAAAATTTATGATTTATTTGGAGCTTAAGATTTTGAATTTATGATTTTTCCCATAGAGACAGAACGGAAGATTCCTCTGACTTTAAACGGTCTTCTCATGCGGTGCAATTAAGGCTATGTGTTCCAGCATCATCTTAAACGAAGGAGCCTTGCCGTGCGCATATCTTCGGTACGAAAGAGCCAATTCCAGAGTTCGTATTTCTTCTTTTGTCCGTTTCCCCGCTTTTCCTTTTTGATAAAAAAACCGCGTGATATCTTCAATCAGTCTTTCGGAACGGCTGACATCTTTTTCGTCCTTGGCGATCTTGAGAATAAAAGCGAGCCGTTCGGCATAGGACATTTTCAAAAACTCCGCCGCTTCGCCGAATGTTTTTTTCTCCCCGCTATCCTGATGGCTCACCAAAACAATGCGGGACAAGAGCGTCGGCAAGAAAAATTGAGCGGAATGCGAAAGAATGAAAAAGTGCGTATCCTCGGTCGGTTCTTCAAAGATCTTGAGCAAAGAATTCTGCGCCTCTGTCGTGAAAGAGTTGGCAATTACCACGAATACCTTTTTTCCTCCCTCCGCAAAAGAATGACGCGATTGCATTTCCTTGAGAGCGCGTCCGTCATCAATGCCGAAAGAAATAAATTCCTGCTCCGAAAAATCCGGATTGCCAGCCGTCGGTATCCGAAGTTCCCTTTCAAGGAAATCCCGAAGCGCCGCCTTCGTAACCATCGGATCCCCTTCAATCAAAAAAGCATGATGAAAAAACCCGTTTTCAAAAGTGCCTATTTTTTGTTTCCAAAATGAGTTCATAAACGAGTTATCCACTTTTCTTGACTTAAATTTTTATAGGGTGTATAATACCTCTGTAACTACGAAGAAGACCCTTATGAGGTTCCGTCCTCATTGGGGGCTTTTTCTTTTTGTTTCTCCAGAACAGTTCGTTTGTCGGCAACGTATGCTATTTTAACCCCTGTCCTTTTTAGAAGAATAGAGCACCGTTTTGCTTCTCCCGGAGAAATTATCGTTTCTATATTGTTTCTTTTCAATAAAAATTTTACCAAAGGAGCATAATCTCCGTCGCTTGAAACAAGAATCGCCCGGTCAAATTTTTTTTCGTATGCATCTTCCATTGCGGAAACAACAATATCGGCATCGCAGTTTCCTTTCGGTTTTCCGCTCTGATCGTAAACAACTTCTTTGAATACCAAAATGTATCCTTCTTTTTGTAATCTCTTGTATATTTCCTTATACCTCGGTATCATTCCGAGAAATAAAAACGCTTGTTCAACGCTATATTTTTCACGAAGCCAAATGCGAAAACGGGCATAATCAAATGACCAATTCAATCCGCGAATTCCATTATGTAAATTCGCCCCGTCAATATATGCATAATTATTTCGTTTCGGTCTCATCTTTAATTTTAAATAGATTCAGGTGGGATTATGTTTTCTATCTCTTCGCAATAATACTCTTCTTGTACACTTCAATATGTTCCAGCGCTATTCCCGTTCCTTTGGAAACGCAGTAGAGCGCGTCTTCTGCGAGCCTCGCTTTGACTCCTGTTTTTCGGAAAACGAGTTCGGGAAGATTGCGAAGCATGGACGAACCGCCGGTCATGATAATGCCTTGGTCAATGATGTCGGCGGAAAGTTCCGGCGGCGTTTCTTGCAAAACATCTTTGATGGCTTTCACGATTTCAATAAGTTCCATCTGTATCGCTTTCACGATTTCATTTGTTCCGATACTGGCGGAGCGAGGAAGTCCGGAAATAAAATCCCGGCCTTTGATGATAAGGAAAATTTCTTCTTCCAGAGGAATGGCGGAACCGATCTTCATTTTTATCGTTTCGGAAGTTTTGTCGCCGACGGCAAGATTGAAAACTTTTTTAATGTAGTCGGCGATGGCGCGGTCAACTTTGTCTCCGGCGCACTTTACGGATTTTGACGCGACAATACCTCCGAGCGAAATCACTGCGACGTCGGTGGTTCCTCCTCCGATATCCACCACCATATGTCCGCACGGTTCATGGATGGGGATCCCCGCGCCGATAGCCGCAAGTATGGGTTCTTTCACCACGTATGCGTTCTTGGCGCCCGCGCGTATCGCCGCTTCAACCACGGCGCGGCGTTCGGTAGAAGTAACTCCGGCGGGAACGGAAACCATAACTTCCGGTTTGAACAGACTCCACTTCCCGAGCGCTTTGTTGATAAAATATCGGAGCATCGCTTCAGTTACCCGATAGTCGGCGATAACTCCGTCGCGCATCGGACGGTAAGCGATAATGTCATCGGGGGTTCGTCCGACCATGTGCTTGGCGTCATTTCCGACCGCGAGAATTTTATTGGTATGAGGAGAAACGGCCACCACGGAAGGCTCGTTCAGCACGATTCCTTTGCCCGGCATAAAGACGAGAGTATTCGCCGTCCCGAGATCTATCCCCAATTTGTTCGTAAAAAGCGACATAAGTATCCTTATAGTAAACGAAATACGCGCGAGGCGCAACCATTAAAAAACGCCCCGATAACCATCGGGGCGCGGGTTTTTACCGTTCAAGCTCAAGCAAAAGTCTTGAGGAAAACGGGTGGTCTTGCGAATACTCGTAAAACTTTTTGCAGGCATTCAGTTTGCTTTCATCTGCCGGCGTCTTGAGCGGCAGAAGATATTTTTCACCTTTGAATTCTTTTCTGAGGAATTCGTAAAGATATTCATCATTATCAAACTGAGACATAAACCTTTGATTGGTCGGATCAACTTCCAGCCATCCGTAAGGCGGTATGTAAATCGCCGCCCATGCATGACGACCCTCGTCTTTCATGTAACCAATGACCGTCATCGCCGGTATTCCCATGCTTCGACAGAGAGCGACAAAAACGTTTGAGATGCAATCGCATTTTCCCATTCCGTCAATGATCGTTTTTCCCGCCGAACGCGTTTTTCTTCCTTCCCACGTGTAAAAGAACAAATGACGGAACGGCATGAGCTTCCCGGTAAGATAACGGGCTTGTTCAAGCGGGTCTTTTCTGTCGGAAGGAAATTTTATCCCTTCTGACGCTTCTTTTATTTTATTCGCGGGCAATAAAGGAAAACTTAATTTTAGAATCGCGTAAGGATCCCGTTTGTCTTCCGGAAAGGAAGCGATGACCCTTTTTATGTTTTCCACCGTCGCGCGAGGAAGAAGCGAGTAGGATATGTTTTCATGAACCCACGCATAGGCTTTTGAAGCTTTGGTGTAAAGATTTTTTATCTCGTTGCTGGAAAATTCGGACAATATCTTTTTGGTGACATCGCGAACCGGCGATGACATGAAGTCAAAATCTTCCGTTTCTCTCAAATAGTCCCGCCAATCATACCGCGGAACGGAGTCACGACAGAGAGAAGGACGGATCCCGTCTTTCGCCGTAAGAGAAGTGATTAAACAAAGCGCGCTGGCCGTCCGGCTTCTGTCCGCGACATGCAGCCAGAAACGATCGTTTTTCCAGTTCGTATTTCTGATATTTTTTCCGGCGAGATATTCGAGACGAAATAATTCGTTGATAAGATTTACCGATTCAAATTTTTCAAAGTTCCTGAGATAAAGGATCGCGCTCTTTTCTTCTCTGGAGAAAGAAAAAAAATGCCCTTTGTCGCTATTATCATTTTTATGCCAAATGGTACTCATTACCGCCGCCTTGTCCCTCGTAGACCGTTCAAGCTCCGGATAATCTGTGCTTGGTATATCACAGATGGAAGAAATAAAAAAGACCCCGATTTTCTCGGAGCCTTTTTTTAAGGATGTGTTTATAATCCCAAACTTTTCATCGTGGCCATTACCCACTGTATTGCGGGATCTATAAAACCGTTCAGATACGCATGCATGGCGACCGCTCCGCATGTTACGCCGATGGCGAACATAAAGAAAGAAAGAAGTTTTCTTCCCGGCGCTTTTGGCTGAACAAATGACTGAGCGGACGGTAATTTTTGTTGAGCAAGGTTTCCCGGCGACATGACCGAAACTTTTTGACCGGGAGAAAAGCCGCCAAACGGACGCGTTGCCGGAGCCGCCTGATTTGTTGAAGCCGCTGCGACGGGTACTGCTGAAGCGGCGGGAGCAGCGACATTAATCGGCGCTGATTCCGTCGGGGTCATTATCGGCTGTGAATGAGAAAAGAGTCCATGCGCCGCGGGGGCAGTTTTCGGAAAACCTATGCCTCCGGAAACAACCGGTGCGGGTTCAGCGGCTTTTGGCGTGGGAGTTACAGGCAATGGAGCTTCGGGTTTTGTCGATTTAATTTCTGATGCCGGCGAAACAGAAGGAGAAACGATCCGCCCCTCCATAAAACGCGCGCGAAGTTCTTTCAAAGTTTTTTCATCTTCTACCGGAACGGAAACCGGTTCTGTCGGCGTCGGCGTTTCAACTTTTTGGACTTGAGGCTCGGCGGGAACAAATAATTCCGGAGCATGAACGGATGGTTTTATCGTCGGTTCCAGTTTCTTTTCCGGTTCGGTTTTCGGCATCATGGCAAAAATGGAAGCGCTTTTCATTCCGGAAACAGACGAGGCGGGTTCAGCAGCTTTCGGTGCGAGCGTTACCGGGGTTGGAGCGATATGCAAGGGCGCGGGCTTGCTCTCCTCTACCGGAGCAACCGCCGGGGTTTTTATTTCCGGTTCTTTGGCGGGAGATATGGTTTGCATAATCTCCTTTTCCACAGAGTCTAGCGCGGCCGGCATGGAAGCATTGCTCATCTCCATGGCTTCGTACGCTTCCTCCACATCTTTTGCGTCCCATCCTCCATGCGTGACGAGCATATCGGTAACCTGCTCTTTTGTTTCGCCTTGCGCGCGACGATCTTTAATGAAATTTAAAATTTCGTTATTTATCATAGAATAGAGGAGAGAAATTACATAAGATTCTCTTCCCTATTATAATACCACATCTTGTTTTTGGAGACGCATGCGTTGTGGATAACTTCGCGATTAAAATTCTCTCAGAATGGTCAAAGAAACGCCGAGCCCGTTTAACCGCGCGACGAGGTCTTCATACCCGCGATTGATGGAGTAGATATTTCGGAGAATGGAAACGCCGTCGGCCGCAAGCATGCCGATCAGCATGATGGCCGCGGGTCTGAGCGCGGGCGGACAAATGACTTCCGCCGCATGCAGTTTTGTCGGGCCGGTAATGTACAAACGGTGCGGATCGGCCAAAACGGTATCAGCGCCGAGCTTGTCTATGTCTTTGGTATGAATCGCGCGCTTCTCGTATACCCAGTCATGAATAAGCGTCGTTCCTTTTGCTTGCGTCGCGATGATGGCAAAGAACGGAAGGTTATCAATGTTCAATCCGGGGTACGGACGAGAATCTATTTTTTCTTCCAAAGCAACAAGGTTTGAAGGAAATGTTTTTATATCCGCCAAATTCGTTTTTTCGTTCAACGCCTTGTATCGTTTCAAGATTTTATATTTGAATCCCATCTTCTCCAGTTTCAGAAGTTCCAGCTCCAAAAAATCAATCGGGCATCTCTTGATAATGAGCGAAGATTTGGTGACAATGGCCGCCGACAGAAAGAACATGGATTCTATCGGGTCTTCCGACAGATAATACGTTACCGGAGTTTTTATTTCTTTCACGCCGTAAACCGTGATCGTCGTCGTGCCGATGCCTTCAATTTTGACTCCGCATTTTTCCAAAAAGAAACACACTTCCTGTCCCATGTAATTGGAAGAAGCGTATTTGATGATCGTCTTTCCGGGAATAAGCGCGGCGGCAATGATAGCATTTTCCGTAACCGTATCGCCGGATTCATAGAGAATTATTTCCGCCGGACGCAATTTCGGCGCTTTCACTTCATAGTATTTTTCTTTGGTTGCCACGGAAACGCCGAATTTCTCCAAAGCAAAAAGATGCGGTTTTACGGTGCGAGAACCGAGCTTGCATCCTCCGGGCTGCGGAAGTTTAAAACTGTTGAAATGATGAATGAGCGATCCGATAAGCATGACGATACTCCTTGTCCTCTGTGCGGATGTAACATTGATTTTTGCTAAATTGATTTTCTCGGGAGGTTTGATCTCCAGATCGTTCCCGACCCATTTGACCGATACGCCGACGGACTGAAACACTTCAACCATGCGATTCACCTCTTCTATCTTCGGAACATTCTTAATGGTCGTTTTTTCTTTATTGAGCAAAGAGGCGGCGAGCAATCCCATGGCGCCGTTCTTGGAAGTTTTGGTCGTAATTTCTCCGCTCAGTTTTTTTCCGCCCTCAATGCGGATATTGATGGAACCGTTGGATACGCGAACAATATCGCGATTGAGCGCGTCGCTTATTTTATTGATCATTTCCGTGGAGATATTTTGTTCTCCCGTTTCAATACGGGCAATGGCGCTCTGCGTAGAACCGATTTTTTGCGCCAACTCCTGCTGCGTCATGCCTACCTCCTGCCGAAGTTTGGAAATAAGCCGTCCGATAACCGAAGCATAATTCTCAACCGATACCCCTTCTTCCGAATTTGTTTTCATAAAAAATGCGAAGCGAAAAAATGATAATACTTTAAGTATATCATATATGCTATACTATACAATCACCAGCTGTAAATTCTCGCATATGCGTAAATTTACAGCCGTTAATATCTGTTGTTGACAAAAGAGTTTTTCAAAGGTAGATTGTGGTTAGAAAAAAGCTGCTTTTACACTTGTAGTTTGGCCCTGTTATCGTATAATGAAAGACCGATACCAATTATTTTTTACCCTTTAGTTAGCGACCATTATGAAAAGCAAAATACTTATAACAGGCGCGTTCGGTCAGATCGGTTCAGAACTTATCGTAACGCTTCGTGAAAAATATGGAAAAGATTCAGTCGTGGTTTTTGACAAAAAACCCAATCCTGAATTTGAGGGTGTTGCGGTTATCGGAGACATCACCGACGCGGAACTTCTGCGCAAAACCGTACAAACTCACAATATCAAAACCATCTATCATCTGGCTTCCCTTCTTTCCGCCGTCGGAGAAAACAATCCCGAGCTGGCATGGAAAGTAAACATGGACGGACTTCGCAACGTTCTGGAAATGGCGCGCGAGTACGGCATCAAAGTTTTTTGGCCCAGTTCCATCGCGGCGTTCGGCCCGACGACTCCCAAAGACCATACGCCTCAGCAAACCATTTTGGAGCCCAGTACGATGTATGGCGTGACCAAAGTCGCGGGCGAATTGCTCTGCCAATACTACTTCACCAAATTCGGCGTAGACGTTCGCAGTCTGCGCTATCCCGGCATCATCAGCTGGAAAACTCTCCCCGGCGGCGGCACGACCGACTACGCGGTGGAAATTTTCTGGAAGGCTCTTGAAGACGGCGCGTATACCTGTTTCTTGAAAAAGAACACGGCGCTTCCCATGATGTATATTGACGATGCTATCAGAGCAACCGTTGATATCATGGAAGCCGACCCGAAAAAGATTTCCATCCGCACCAGCTACAATCTTTCCGCCGTGAGCTTTACTCCGGAGGAACTGGCCGAAGCAATCAAGAAAGCCGGCGTACCGCTCAAGATGAAATACTCCCCGGACTTTCGTCAAAAAATTGCGGACTCTTGGCCTCGCTCCATAGACGACAAACGCGCCCGCAAAGACTGGAAATGGAAACATGAATTCAATCTTGCCAAAATGGTAAAAGCGATGATTCAAGGCGTGAGAGAAATGCAAAGTGCGAAATCATAACGAATAATCCCTCCGAACAAATCGGGGGGATTTTGTCTGTCTACCTCACTCTTGATTTATTTCATAAATGTGGTTAAATAGAATTAGAAATACGAGTCCATTAACAATTAAGAGGAACCTATGGCCTACCCAAACAAAGCGAAAAATATATACGCAAGCCAAATCGCGGAAAAACGCGCCGCCGGCTTATTCAAAGAAGAATATATTATCACCTCTCCCCAAGGGGCATGGATTACCGTGCAATTTCCGGAAGGAGCTCCCGAGAAAAAAGTCTTGAACTTGTGTTCAAACAACTATCTCGGACTTTCTTCTCACGAGGATATCATCAAAGCCGCGCATGAAGGATTGGATTCCCGCGGATACGGCATGAGCTCGGTTCGTTTCATTTGCGGAACGCAAGACATTCACCGCAATCTTGAACGCAAAATGTCCGAATTTCTGGGGACGGAAGATACCATTTTATTCGGTTCTTGCTTTGACGCGAACGGCGCGGTTTTTGAAGCGGTGCTCGGCGAAGAGGATGCGATCTTTTCCGATCAACTCGTTCACGCCTCTATCATAGACGGCGAACGGCTGGCAAAAAAAGTTCAGCGTTTCATCTACCCGCACAGCGATATGGCCGAACTTGAACGCCTGCTCAAAGAAAGCACCTCTCGCATAAAAATGATTGTCACCGACGGAGTCTTCTCCATGGACGGCGATATGGTCAAGCTTGACGAAATTGTCGCTCTCGCGGAAAAATATGAGGCGATGGTATTCGTTGACGATTCTCACGCCACCGGTTTTATCGGAAAATCGGGACGCGGAACGCACGAACATTTCAACGTCATGGATAAAGTGGATATTATTACCACCACGTTCGGCAAAGCGCTCGGCGGAGCAACCGGCGGTTGTATCTCCGGCAAAAAAGAAATGATCGCGATGCTCCGGCAATCCGGACGCCCGTATCTTTTCTCCAATGCGCTGATGCCCGCCGTAGTCACCGCGACGACGAAAGTATTGGATATCCTTTCCGAAAGCACCGAACGTCGCGACAAGCTCGCCGACCTCGCAAAATTTTGGAGAGACTCTTTGATCAAAGCGGGGTTTGAATTAAAACCCGGCAATACGCCAATCGTTCCAATTATGCTCTACGATGCGAAACTCGCTCAAGATTTCGCTCGGGAACTGTTTGAAGAAGGCGTATACGTCAGAGGTTTCTTCTACCCTGTTGTTGCTCAAGGCCAGGCGCGCATCCGCACGCAAATGTCCGCCGGACTGGAAAAGTCCGATCTGGAAAAAGCTCTTCTGTCTTTTATAAAAGTCGGAAAAAAACTCGGAGTATTGAAGTAAACAAAAAAAAGAACCCCGCGGTCGCAAGAGCGACTTCGCGGGGTTTTTCTTTAGATCAATCTAAGTAAGGCTTGGGTACAAAAACGGGAACAAAATCTTCCCAATCGCCATGAAAAGCTCTCATTTGGTTTTTTGCTTTGTTTCGCGCGATTTTGTTATTGATGCGACGAGCGACAGTGCAGTCCCATACGTGGTTGGTGTTATTTTTATGCTGACACCGTTCATTCCAGTGAAGCGGAATTCCGCGACGGCTTTTTGTGGCGATTACTACGGCCTTGCGCATAACTTTTCTCCTCTTGTTTGTCCGAGTATTATTATACCTGCCAACCAACTTTTGTCAAGAGATGATTGACATTGAACATTGAAAGTGATATAATAGAAGCAGATTTCATCACCCAGGTTCCCAAAGACAAGGAGGACGCCATGGGACGCGCTAACTTTAACGTTCAAACCGAACGTCACCAAAAAACGT
>CALREZ010000023.1 GCA_943356445.1 Candidatus Nomurabacteria bacterium | reverse complement strand
GCGAGATTGATGGTCTCTATCGGAGTAACGCAGACGGGACATCCGGGGCCGTGGACGAATTCCACTTCCGGAGGCACTGCCGTATTGAGTCCGTACTGCAAAATGGAATGCGTCTGCCCTCCGCAGATTTCCATGAGGAGTACCGGGAGTTTTATCTTCGGATTTCGTTTGATCTCTTGAACCGTTTTTTGTATTTCGGCAAGCACCCCTTTCGCAACATCCTTGTCGCGGAATTCGGTAAGGTATTTCATTCGCTCCTCCTTATTGAACGGAATAACTATTAAGAAGAGTCATCGTTTCGCGCGCGACTTCTTCGTTTATAATTTCAAGCGCGTTGCCCGCATGAACAAGACAAAAATCCGCTACGTTCGCATTCGGACAGAACAAGAGCGAGATATTGCTTTTGTTCAGTCCGTCAAAATTAACTTTTGCCGTCCGAAACGATCCTTCGCCGGAGATTTCAACAATCTTTCCGGGAATTGCTAAACACATACTATCACCTCCTTTAAACTGAAAATGTGTCAAAGAACTGTACCTAT
Organism: Candidatus Nomurabacteria bacterium; assembly: GCA_943356445.1. GTDB lineage: Bacteria > Patescibacteriota > Minisyncoccia > Phycocordibacterales > CAIJYI01 > CAIJYI01. Next base: position 17,399 of record CALREZ010000023.1, on the reverse strand, counting down.
TTATGCACTATTAAAAAGAGGGTGTCAAACAAAAAAAATGCCCCGCGGTATGCGGGGCATTATGTTTTTTCTCTCGCGAGAAGAAATGGACTTTATTGGTAGAAATAGTATCCGCTATGGGAGAATTTGGCGACTTCATCCCAGATTGGCCATGATCTGACAGACTTCACGACTTTTGAAGCCAATGATGGCCCGTGGGATACTTCCTTCTTTTCGGGGATGAGACAGGCTTGTTTTGCCACGTCTTTCTTCGCGGTGGAAACGTTATAAAATTGAACGCATTTGCTGCCGTCCAAAGTTACGCCGTATCCGTAGACAATGACATCTCTCAATTGAGGAACGCCGTTGACCGTTTTATACGGGACAGAAATAGCAACCGGGAATAGCTGCGCTTGCGCCGGAGCTTGAGTTACCAGCGATGTCGCGAAATTTTCTTCGTTTCGTTTTTGGCTCATCATGGAATCTTCAATCTCCGGGTGAACCATCAGAAGGAACATTCCAAATACAAAGAACGCCAAGAAAAATCCTAAAATCCCCAGAATTAACGCGGGACTTTTTTTTGTTTTTTGTGCTGCCATTTTCAATACCCTCCTTCGGGTGAAAACATCGTTTTTGAAAAGGAACTTCCTTTTCTTTTTCCGAGGTTTATTATAGATACTAAATCAGTAATTTGTCAAGCAAATGCCGTTTGACAATACCGAATGAACTTGTTTTACTTTACCAAGAAACTTTGAAAATAAAGGGGTTAAAAATGTTTGGTAAACATGAAAAAGAACGTTCGTTTGAAGAGATATTCTTTGAACACATTTCCCTCTCGGAAATATGCGCCGCGAAGCTGATGCAGCTTTTTGCGAATATGGACGGCATTGAAGGACGCATTCGCGAAATCATTGATCTGGAACACGCGGGCGACCGTCTGAACCGCGAGGTTTATCGGACGCTGGACGCATCGTTTATGACCAAAATAGAAAAGCCCGATATCCAGGAGCTCATCCATCAATTGGACGAAATTCTGGATGGACTCCACGACGCGGCCTATCTGGTTGATATTTACGGCTTCACAAACATTCAAAAAGAAGCAAAAGACATCACCGCCGTTATTCAAGAAATGGTGCTTATCCTGAAAGAAAAGATAGCGCTTATGTCTTCACGGAAAGGACTTTCGCTGGAGCAATCTCAAGAGGGACACGCGCAGCTTGATGTCTTGGAAACGAGAGCCGATGAACTGTGGCGAAACGGGGTGAAGCGTTCCTATTCCGATCATGGCGAGAAAGAATTTTTCGCACGGAAAGAAATGCTGGACTCTCTGGAACAGGCAACCGACCGATGTTTAAAAGCGATGTCCGTGGTTGACTCCATTGTCCGCAAAGAACTGCACTGATAAGGAGCGCTGATGAATTATATGGTATTCTTCGTACTTTTTTTGGTGCTTGCGGCGGAATTTCTGAACGGATGGACGGATGCGCCGAATGCGATTGCCACCGTTGTATCCACGAAAGTTTTGCCTTTCCGCTATGCGGTCGCGATGGCCGTTCTCATGAACACGCTCGGAGCGATTTCGGGGACGGCGGTAGCAACCACGATCGGCAAAGGAATCGTGGACGCATCGTTCGTTACCCTTCCCGTAATAACTTCGGCGCTTGTTCCGACCATTCTTTGCGGAATGTATGCCGCGCGTTTCGGACTCCCCATTTCAAAAACGCACGCGCTGGTGGCCGGTTTGACCGGCGCGGGGCTTGCCGTCGGAGGAACGAATGCCATCCTTCTTTCCGGATGGATTAAAATCGGCATCGGACTTGCTGCGTCGCTCTCGCTCGGGTTCGTATTAAGTTTTATCATCTCCAAGTGCATTTACAAAACAGGTCTTCGTTCAAAATGGAGTCCGGGAAAAACGAGAAGGAACTTCAATCGTCTGCAAATTTTATCCGCGGGTCTTATGGCGTATAACCATGGAATGAACGACGGACAGAAATTTATCGGCATCTTTACCGTCACGCTGGTAATAGGAGGAATGCTTCCGACTTTTCAGGTTCCGCTTTGGGTAGCGGTTCTCTGCGCGATAACAATGGGACTCGGCACTTCATTCGGAGGAAAAAGAATTATCACGACGCTCGGAGAAAAAATGACCTGCATACAATCATGGCAAGGATTCAGCGCGGAGATTTCTTCCTCGGCCGTTATCTTCGCTTCGTCAATAACGGGCGTTCCGATTTCAACCACACACACGGTATCGTCTGCCATCATGGGCGTAGCCGCAGGGAGGAATTGGAACAGCGTCCGATGGTTCCAAGCGAGAAGAATAGTCATTGCGTGGTTCGCCACCTTTCTTTTTTGCGGAGCTATCGGATACGCGACGGCACGGCTGTTCATTCACGGACTTCCCATTTTTAAACACCTTATAGCTCTTTTCATTTAGTCCAAAACGACCCCTTCGCCGGGTCGTTTTTTTGCCTCCGTGGCAGCACTTGCGTCCTTTTGACTTTTATGATATGAAAAAGATGGGCACTCACCTTTCCAAAGATGGAGGAAAAAACATGATGAAGTACCTTAACATTTTTTTTGAAAAAACCTTTAGTTTGCTTGACGTAACCACTTGGTACAAACGTCTGGCTGCCGGATTTGAAAACGACAATACGGCCGGCTGGCTGATCGGCGTCGTTCTTGCGGGAATGTTTTTGATGTTTTATTACACATCACCGCTGAATGCGCATTTCGCCGCGATAACGCCATGGATAACCGCGTTGCTCATTTTCCTGATCTATCCGTTCATTTATAAAATGATGCCGACGGGAGAGGAACACTGGGGACGCGCTCCAAAAAGAGTCGCTTCCAAGATATTCAACTGGCTTGCGGTCATTATCATCATCGCAACCCTCGTTGGAGGCCTCTTGTTCTATCATTTTTCCGGCCTCGTAACTATCGGGTAAGATTCTTGAAGAAAAACAAAAAGGCGCCGTTCTGCGGCGCCTTTTCTTTTTGTATTTTTAGTAGGTGGCTTTGAGTCCTCTTTCAACGCGCGGCAGACGAAGAGCCGGGACATCGGGACATTCGGTATTGTATCCGCGAGAGTCAACGGTTGTCTGCAAGAGCGTTCCATTCGGCCCGATATTTTTCGTAACTTTCACCGTAGCGCATACAAGGTCAGACCCTGATCCGAATTTAATTTTAAATCCGTTCGTTTGCGCCGGCTCAGTCCAGAGAATCGTTCCATTTGAACCCGGATTGGGGGTAGGAGTAAAAATATCAACCACGTTTCCGCTGCAAAGAGTGATGTCGTTTTTTGTAAGCGAACCATTTCCGGCGACAGGAAGAGGAACTCCCGCGGGGGTTGTTGTAGAGAAGTTTTTGTTGTAGATGTCTCCATAGAGAGTGCATTCCAATCCGACATCAGCCGCGTAAAGCGCGCGGGAGGATTCTCGGTTTATGGAAGATATGGAAAATTGTTTGAGCGCGATATCAAGAATCCCCATGGCGATAGTAAGAACGACCGTAATGAAGAGTATGGCATACATCATTAAAAAACCGCGCGGTTTTTCTCCGGAGCCCGTCTTTTTTTTGATGAGGTGAAGGAAATGGAACATAAGAGATGAAATAATTTTTTATCGCAGCCAGTAAGCGAGATAACCGGAAGAGGTGACTTTTCTCCGTCCGAAGTTCGTCTGCCAAACAACGACTGAGCGGATAGTAACCTGATCTCCAAGTCCTCCAACCGGCGTGATAAACACTCCGCGATAGAACGGGGTTGGGGTATTCCCCGCTGCGGTATAGGTATAAAAACCACTTCCATCAAGATAGAGGCGATAGGTTGCATTCGGAGCGCTGGTGAGAGTTTCCAGGTTGCCGGCACCTGCCGTGATATTCTCCCCCAGATCTATTTTACAAGCCGTAGCATTGCAACCCCAACCGCTAAAACCCGTATTCCACGACCCGGAACCGTCGCGTACGATAGTTAAAACGTTTTTATCGCGTACGCTTCGTATAAGCTCTTGTCCTTCTTCGGCAAGATACGTTGCAATGAGTTGATCTTTTTGATACGTGCTCAAACTTATGGATTTCATCGCGATAGAAAGAGCTCCGGGAAGGACCAAGAGTATCAAGGATATGGCAACGAGCATTTCCACCATAATAAATCCCTTGCCGTATGTATTTCTTTTTCCTTTTTTTGAAGTCATTTTATTGCAAAAATTGAAACGGCTGATTATTGAATATCGGGGCGTCTTTGGGTGATAGTTGTCTGGATATTGAAAGTGGAAGAACGTCTCGCCATCCCGCCGACCGTGCCTTTCATAACGACATTCACTTTAGGCTGAGTAATATCGCTCCCCGAGTCGGTAAGTGGGGTTGTGCCGACAACGTAAAATTTAAAAAGGCTGATTTGCATAACGGCAGGATCATCCGTTACCGGATAAAACGGCGCATAATCATCCGAGCGCCACAATTGTCCGGTCTGAAATTTGTATTGAATAACGTTATTGTCCGTGACACGCTTAAAGGCAATATATTTTCCGCCGGAAGAACAATCTTGAGGAGAAGCATTATCACCGGGGGCGGGGTCAGAAGCGGGAGCATTGACTTCGCAATGAAAATTCATACCTGTTTTTAATCCGCGCACCATGCTTTCCATGGCAGTGGAAAGGTTGTCTATGTTTTCTCTCTGAGCCGTGATCTTCCGATATGAATCCACGATAACCAGGAATGACCCCGAAACAGCAACGAATACGACGGCAAAAAGAGCGACGGCAACAATAAGTTCAACGAGAGTAAACCCTCCGTTTGAAACGTGTTTTGGCACAATTTTTTTTTGAGAAAATGATATCACAGTGGTATTTTTATAACATTCCAATCATTCCGGTTTTCCAAACATCAATCTTTTTGGTAATAAGTCCGTCTCTTGAAGTGAGCCAAATTTCGGCATAGTAATAATCGCGGGTTACGTTATCATTCTCTTTTCCTTTTATCACCGGCTCCGGATCGGGGCGCTGAAAAGTGAAATGGAGAGAATCAAGTTCTCTGAGCTGCGCGCCTACCCCGCCGCTTGTTCGTTTTGCTTTAATATGAGAGATAGTGCTTCCGTCTTTGATAACCAATCTTTCGGTGCACTCGCCAGAGCAAGAGGAACCAAGACTGCTGTTGAGTTTGTCATCATTCACATCAAGGAACATCATGTAAGCCGTGTCGTAAGTACTATCAAAAGAAACACCCACCGCGGGAGCAATGTAGTTTGTCCCCGGGTAAGATTGGTTTGAAATTCCTTTCGCTTGGGCGCGGCGGATATCAGACATGACAAGATTAGCCAATGAGTTCAATGACAGCGTTTTTGTCGTATTGCGAAAATTTCCCACAGCAAGAGTGGAAAGCAAAGCAAAAACACCAATGGTAACCACCAGTTCAATAAAAGTAAAACCTTTTTTCTGCGAGGGCGATAAATTCATGAGAGCAATTGCATGGTAATTATACCAAATGCAAAGCGTATCTTCCACAGACTTATCCCCTTTTTAAGAAATTCGCGCACAAAAAAACCGCAATGCGGTTTTATTTTGTGGACCCTAGCGGACTTGAACCGCTTGCCTCCTGAGTGCAAAACAGGTGCTCTAGCCAGATGAGCTAAGGGCCCGGCGATGTATTTTTAGCACTTGAATATCGTACTATAAATACATATTTTTTTCAAGGGAACAAGACTATTTCAATGCCAGAGTAATAATGTGGTCTATGAATTCGGGGAGAGAGGCGCCGACGGCTCGGAGGGATTTGGGCAGTAAGGATTCTCCGGTGAGACCGGGCAAGGTGTTTACTTCCAAGATGTAAATGCCTTTCGGAGTAACGATAAAATCGGAACGGGAATAATGACGGAGACGGAGCGCTTTGTGAGCGAGCTTCGCCATGTTTTGAATCACTTCGCTTTCTCTTCTGGTGAAATTCCCCGGGCAGATCTCTTGCGTGCCGCCATTGTATTTCGCGTCGTAGTCAAAAAAGGTTTTGTCGGAAGCCGGACGTATTTCCACCGGCAAAAGCGAGTAGGTATCTTGTCCGCGGAAAGAGTCAACGACTCCGCACGTCGCTTCCCTGCCGTTAATGAATTCTTCAAAAAGAATATCCCAATCGGTTTGCGCCAATTCGGTCAGCGCGCGTGCAAGTTCTTTTTCATCTCGTATGATGTATGTTCCGACGGAAGAACCCCCCGAAACCGGTTTGGCAATGAGAGGAAGAGGTACGGCCCCGAGAATTTCAAATAACAGATACTGGAAAGTGTCTTCGTGTTCCAATTCTTCTTTGAGTCTTTTGGAAGAAACCGAATAATGCGACGGGGTGCGAAGTCCGACTTTTTTGAAGATTTCTTTGGAAAGCACTTTGTTCATTCCGATGGACGACGGAAGAGATGACGAACCGGTAAAAGGAATGCCGTAATTTTCAAACAGCCGCTGAACCTTTCCGTCCTCTCCGTATTCTCCGTGAAGCGCGTTGAAAACGATATCAACTCTCCGCGAAAGTTTTGCGGGATCTATCGGCAGGCCGTTCGCGTGCCACATGCCGTCTTTGGTCATAAGCAAATCAACCGGCAGATATTTGTCGTCCGGCAAATGACGCAAAACAGAGTCGCCCGTTTTAAGCGACACATCATATTCGGGACTGATTCCTCCTCGTAAAACTCCAACGCGTATTTTTTCCATATGTATATAATACTATATTTTTTCCAAAAAGGTTATGTGGATAGCGAAAAAGAAAAAGGAGGCGGGAGTTTTTCCCGCCTCCGTATTGCCTCATGAAGCTCTTGCTTTCTTTTTCATTTTTGCCGATGCGATCTTTGCGACATTGGGATGCGCGCAGCATTCGGGACAAACAATGAAATATCTGTCAACGAAGTAAGACGCTTTTTCTCCGCCTTCGCTTGCGGGAACATCGCCGTACACTTCGTTCTTTTTGTGCCGTACATCGTCGGCATCAAACTGCAAAACGCTTTTACAGCCTCCGCAGGTAACGGTATGCCTTGTTTTTTTGATAACGATAACCATTTTTAACTCCTTCTTTGTGATTGAATTCTGGTGTTTAATATACTCCATAAATTATATTTTGTCAAGGATAGTGTTTGACATCATTATAAAAAAGCGATATTATCTTTTCAGAAAGAGAGGAGGTATATATGAAAAATTGGAGCTATGGAATAAACAGTCTGTATAAAACCGGGCACGTTTTTCTGGAAGAGGCGCCTTGGTATGTCTTCGCGATCGCGCGGGCGGTGGAGTGGACGTGCGATCATATGCCGGCGATTCCGCTTCCCGATAGAGCAATTAAAGACGATGACGGAGAAGAAACAACGCTGAAAGATTACTACGGCGAGCTGAATCATTTATGGCACGCCAAAGTGCACGATCCCGTTTTCCAATGGGCGGAAAAACAAAAACGTATGACCACCATTGAAATGTCTTACGAAAAAGTGAAAGAACTTTTTTACAAAAGCGATTCAAAATTCTTTGACGATCACGAAAAAATCGGCGAAGAATCGGAAGAAGAGTGAATAAAACCCCGCGAGCGCGCAGCGCTTTCGCGGGGGTTTTTATTAAAATTACATCCACATCTCTCCGTTGTTTTCTTCCTCCTCATCCCAGCGCGTCGGGTGATTCGGGCTTTTTTCCCATTCTTTTGTTTTCTTTTCAAAATCTCTCGGAATATAGCTTTCGGAAGTTTCATCGCCGGTGTTCCGGCGAAATATATGAAGTCTCCGTTCGGCATTATCATAAAATATCTTATCACCTCCTCCCCGCGCTTTCGGACCGATAATAACGGCCGGTTCAAAACCGAGCGCGTCCGTTATCTCTTTGGTGAGAATTTCAATGGAACTTCGGTAATTGTCCCGATAACGTTTCGTATACGGTTCGTCCTCATTTACTTGTTTGAAATAATTTCCGCCGGCAATGACCGCGTCTATCGTTCCCGGAACGCACCGGTTTTTCATTTCCAAAAGCTGAGCCCTCAGATCTTCGGTAAAAGTTTTTGTCCCCTCTTTTTGCTCCACAAAAAACCAAGGGTCTTCATGGCTGATAAAAGAAATATCTTTTCCCGTATTTTTATCCTGCCCCGTTACAAAAACTCCGGTGCAGTTTTTGAATTCCTCGGAAAATTTGTTGGCGTCGTCTATCGCGGAAATAACGTACGTGCCTTCGCCGACGTTTTTAAAACCGTTATTCGCGAGTTCTTTGGGGTCTCCGTAAAAATCAACGTTCCTGATTCCGCGAGTGTTGTCAGAGTAAACCAGTTCGCGAAATTTTCCGAATTTCTTTTCTTCTTCCTCTTCGCTCATGGAGTTTATACAGGCAATAATCGGTTTTATTCCTTCATTCAAATGCTCCGATTTGAGAGGATTTATACACTCGGGCGCAATTGATTTTTCCATAGTGTTTTGATTATATCAAACGTCCCGTCTGAAAAGCAAACGTTTTTTCGGAACTTTGTAAAAAGAATGTTTTGTGGCAGAATAGAGTAACTATGCCCAACACAAAATCAATTGAAGGACTTGAGCCGAAACGCTTTTGGCATTATCTGGCGAAGATCGCTGAGATTCCGCGCGGTTCGGGAAACGAAACAGCGGTGCGTCTTTTCGTGGAAAATGTCGGGAGAAAAAACGGATTAACATCAATAACGGACAAAGCCGGCAATCTTCTCGTTCTGCACCCGGCGACCATGGGAATGGAACACCTGCCGTGCGTTGCCCTCCAAGGACACCTTGATATGGTGTGCGAAAAAAATTCCGACGTTCTTCATGATTTTGAAGAGAACCCTATATTGTTCGTTCGCGGCGAAAAACTTATGACCGCTCAAGGAACCAGCGCCGGCTTTGACAACGGCGTCGGCGTCGCGGCGATGTGCATGATGATGGAAGACCCCGAGAGCCATGGCCCGCGGGAATATCTTTTTACCGTTCAAGAAGAAACGGGGCTGGATGGCGCAAGCGGACTTGAGTCCGGTTTTATCGCGAGTAAAATTTTGATCAATCTGGATACGGAAGAAGAAGGAAAATTGTATATCGGTTGCGCGGGAGGAAAACAAACTTCCGGGACACTCTCTCTTTGCACCGAGCCGACATCTCCGGGACACGCAAAATGCAAACTCCTTGTTTCCGGATTGAAAGGCGGACATTCCGGCTGCGATATTCATGAGAACCGCGGCAACGCGATAAAAATTCTGGCGCACGCCTTGTCGCATCTGCATACTCATACCGGCGCGAAAATTTCTTCCATGCAAGGAGGCGACAAACACAATGCCATTCCCCGAGAAGCGGAAGCGGACATTTTTATTCCCGAAGAACAGACCGACACCGCCCGAGCTTTCATCCAGGATGTTTCGGAACAGCTCAAAAAAGAATACGGCGAAACCGAACCGGTCTTGGCGATTGAGCTCGCGCTTATGGAAATGGAGAAAAATACCGAAGCTCATGTTTTCAAACCGGAACTTCAAACGGCGCTTTTGGAAATGCTCGTTTCCATGCCGCACGGCGTACGCAAAATGAGCGAAGCGATTCCCGGACTGGTGGAGACTTCCAGCAATCTCGCCTCGGTAAAACAAGACGAAAAAGAAATTTCCATTTTGGTCAGCCAAAGGAGTTCCAATGCTGAAGGACTGGAAGAAATTTGCGAAGCGGTAAGAAATGTTTTTGACGCAAGCGAATTTCAGGTTAGTGAAGGAAGCGGCTATCCGGGTTGGAATCCGGACATCAATTCTCCTCTTCTCAAAAAAGCGGTTAATGCGTACGAAAAAGAATTCGGGATCAAACCGGAAGTAAAAGCGATACATGCCGGGCTGGAATGCGGAGTTATCGCGGCAAAATTCCCCGACATTCAAATGATCTCTTTCGGCCCCACCATTAAAAACCCGCACTCTCCCGACGAATCGCTGGACATTGAAAGCGTCCCGAAATTTCTGAAACTTCTGACTTCCCTGCTCGCGGAAATACAATAAAAAAAGAAAAGAAAAAAGGCGGGACTTTGCGGTCCCGCCTTGTCTTTTATGGCTTTACGCCGTATTTTCGGCCAAGCCAATCTTTTGTTTGTTTGCTGATGACCGCATCTACCACAAGTATATCTTCGCATTTCGGACAATGGATATAAAAGTAATCCCAAGCATTGAATCGCAGCCACCAAGGATCGCGATGGAACAAGACATTTTCTTCATTAAACAGGAGAACGCTTCCGCATTTGCGGCATTCCACAGTATTCAGTTTCTTTCCTTCTTCTAAAATTTCAATCATTTTTTCTCCTTTTGAGAATAATACCGCCCACAATTAACTTCTTCAACATCGTCATTCCGGCCTTGAGCCGGAATCTATGTTTAATGCGCATTCTCTGGATTCCGGCTCAAGGCCGGAATGACAGTTAAAAGTGGATTGAAGATGGTATAAGTTATGCCCACTTTTTTTCTTGGGCGGGATAGTTTCTCGGCAAATAACTTTCCGAAGAACCGTCGCCGACGACGGGCCGGAGCAAGTAAAGACGGCGTTCGCAGGTGTAATAATAGATATGTTCAATATCATCAAAGGTTTTCGGGCCGGTAATAACCGCCGGTTCAAATCCGAGTATTTCTTTTATTTCTTCCGAGAGCAAGGCGACGGATTTTTTATAATCATCGCGGTATCTTTTGTTCATTTCCGCCCACTGACCGTCTTCAAAATAATTTCCGCCGGCAATGACCGCGTCTATCGTTCCCGGAACGCATCTTCGTTTCATCTCAGAAAGGCACCAAATCAAATCCCTCGTGAATTTTGCTTTGCCATATTTCAAAAAATGAAACGGATCTTGATGACTGAGAAAAGAAATCTCTTTTCCCGTTTCTTCATCTCGGCCCGCAACAATGACAGCCGTGCAATTCGCAAGTTTCTTGGAAAATTTGTTTTCCGTCCCAATCGTGGAAATGACATATGTGCTGTCTCCAGAACTCAGAAAATTTCTTTCCGCCGTTTGTCTGGCATTCAAGTAATAGTCAACATCTTCCAGTCCCGATTGAGCGCTGTCGGCAAAAAACTTTCTCTGAAAGTCGTAAACATTGTTGTGTTTTTCTCCGAGAACATCCACGCAAGCGATAATCGGTTTGGTCCCTTTGTTCAAGTGCATAGATTTGAGCGAATTTATGAATTGAGCCATATCTTCTTTTTCCTTCAAAACCAGTTCAGCGTAAAGTCCTCTAATATGTGCGTAATAATAGCCAGCGAAATAACAAGAAATAATAAAGAGCGGTATATGCCAGAGTCTCGGATAGATGCCCGGCCAAAACGCCGACGGAATATGATCAAGGTCAACCAAGACAGCAAAAATGCCACCGAGAAACCCAGCAAGAAGTGCAAACCGGTATTCCTCAAAATTTCGCAAACGGATAATGTGCCTATCAAAAAACATTCCATTTTTCTCCCCTGTCAAAGCAAGTTGTTGTAAAAGGCCTTTTCTGTACCGCACGATACTACTTTTTTGACATTTATGCAAATTTTCAGCGAATCGGGTCATTTCCTCCCATTTGACCCGATTCCGCTTCGGAAAACCGAGCCAAAATCTTGACTAATTGTAATTTTCAGTGTATAATCAACCGCAAATGAGTTTTTTGTCAAAATAAACCATGAGGACACAAAAATGAAAGAACGAGTGCCATTCCAAAATGTCGGTACCATTAAACGTATTGCCTGCATTACCAGCGGAGGGGATTGCGGCGGTCTGAACGCTTTCCTTCGGGGAGCCGCGATGACCGCCCTGCACCACGAGCTTGAAGTTGTTTTCATACCGAACGGAAACGTCGGCATGTACAACCTCATAGATTTCAAACCTTCGGAACTGAAACCGGTCAGTCTTGATTTCGTTGACGACATTGATATCGGGAAATCCGGTTCGGTCGCTGGCAACACCCGCATCAAGATCAAACACATAGATGAACCGCACGCATGGGAACGAGTCCATGCCGGCATGAAAAAACATAAGCTTGACGCGGTCATCATCTGCGGCGGCGACGGTTCCGGAAGAGAAGCGAATCGCTATCACAACAACGGCATCAAAGTCATTCATGCGCCAAAAACCATGGATCTTGATCTGCAATGCTATTCGGTCGGCGCGGACTCCGCCATCAATCAGTTCCGGAAATTTCTCCGCGAAGTGAAATACACCGGCGAAGCGCACAACCGCATCATCATCATGAAAGTCTTCGGCGCGTTGACCGGCCACACCGCCTTGCGCGGAGGCATCGCCGGCGACGCGGATACGATTCTCATTCCGGAAATCGCGCCCGACTTATCCGTCGTCTACGAGCACATGAAAAAAACTTTTTTTGCGCGCGTAGAATCAAGCCCTCACAAAAAAGGCACGTACATCATCGTCGTGGCCGAGGGGTTGAAGGATATTGAAGAAGAACGCAAAGAGCAAAGCGAACCGAAGGTCGGCGTTGAACAGCAAATTATTCGCCGTTTGACGGAGATGATGAAAAATGACCCCGATGTGGAAAAGATGATGAAGAAAAATCATCTCTTCGTGAAAGGCCAAAACGAAATGCCTGAAATTCGCGCGGTTGAACCGTTGTATCTGGCGCGCTCCGGCGATGCCATGGCGATGGACGTCAACTTCGGAATGGAAATCGGCGCGGGCGCGGTCACGCTTCTTCTGCAAGGATTAAGCGGGGTAACCGTTCTCGGCATCAAAGGCAGCGAGGTGCGTTACATGTCCACCAAAAAAGCGGTTGAACGCCGTTTCGTGGACGAAAACCTTGTTCGCTGGTACGAAATGATGGGTTTCTGCTTCGGCCGAAAACCCGTTGAATGCGAACCGCTCGTCGTAAAAGCTCACTCAAACAAAACACCGACAAGAGTGTATTAAAAACAACGCCGCACTTCATGTGCGGCGTTTTTTCTCTCTTTATTTCGTTTTTTGCGTCATCCATTTTTTTTCCTGTTTGAAATACCGTTTTGAGATATAACTCTCCGAAGAAGCGTCTCCGACTTTTTTCCTAAACAAATAGAGCCGGCGATTTTCATTGTCATAAAAAATATCTTCCTCCCCTTTGGCTGTTTTTGGTCCGGTAATAATGACCGGAGCAAAACCAAGGATAACAGATATTTTCCAAGAAAGAGCCCAAATAACATTCCGATATTCGTCGCGAAACATTTTCTCAATTTCTTCGGAAAAAACATGAGTGAAAAAATTTCCGCCCGCGATGACCGCATCTATCGTTCCCGGAACGCATCGCCTTTTCATTTCATACAAACTCTCGCAAAAATCGCGCGTGAATATTTCCCAACCCTTTCTCTCAAAATACTTCGGGTCTTCGTGGCTCATAAAAGAAATGTTTTCTCCGGTTTCAGTATCTATTCCCGCGACAACGACACAGGTGCAGTTTTTGAAATACAAAGAAAATTTGTTTTTATTATTCACCGGAGAAATGACGTAAGACAATCTCCCATCATTTTTGAAACCACCTCTCCTTAAAATACCAGGAACTCCAAAATAATTTACATTATCCAACTCTTTCGGACTTTGAAAAAACGCTCCTTTTTTGAATTCCGAAACATTCAGGTCCGAAGCTCCGCGAAGACTCAAACAAGCCACGATCGGCCGAGTGCCAAAGCTCAAATGCTCCGACTTAAGCGTATCTTTATATTCAAACATCTTTCGCCTCCCCAAAACAAAAAAAAACGCTGTTCTGCCGAGAGAATATCACTTTCCCGAAACAGAAGCAATTTTCCGCCGGAAAAATGAGCGAATCGGGTCAAACAGGAGGAATTGACCCGATTGTTGTTTGACGTAACTGCTCACACCCATTAAAAAACCACAGAAATTCGTTCGTCGTCATTCTGAACTTGCACCACGGGAGTATTTCCAATTTTATACTCCCTGTGGTCGTTATACCACAAGAGTATTTCCAATTTTATATTCCCTTCGGTCATTATACCACAAGAGTATTTCCAATTTTATATTCCCTTCGGTCATTAAAATTTAGGTCAAATTTAGGTCATTCAGAATTCACGTCGTTAAGCCGTGGATTGCGGGTCAAGCCCGCAATGACGAGTAGAGGTGTGAGGAGATACTGTTTGACATTTATAAAGGATAGTGTTAATCTCTTTAAAGAGAGAACCTGCAAGAGAAGGAGAATTCACCTGAACATTTACAACATCTTACCCCTAACGAACGACGAAAAAGTCGCTTCCGATTTTCAAAAGTTATTACCCTGCTCCGTTAAATTGTTTTCTGGTATAGAAGGAAGCTCTTTAACAGCAGAAAAAGTTATCAGTCAAGCGCAAAAAGCGACCATTGCGGATATCCGCGCGGTAGCGGATCTGCTCGATTTAATTATCTTGCCGCTTCCCTATGTACATGAAAAAGCTTTCTTGTCGGAAGCCAATGAGGAGACAAGAAAAAATATTAAGGGATTCATTGATGGTCTGGGAAGATGGTTTGTTTTTTACCTTCTGGCTCCCCATTCGTACTACAGCATTGAAAAACATGTTTACACGAAAAACAATAATTTTGACATTTACGCATCGGAAAAATTTCGACAAACTTTTTTGTCCCTTGAGCTGACGGTTCCTCTGCTCCGCAGTATGTGCAAATCCATAGAAAAGCTCGGCGTGGAAGCAGAAGAAATTCGCCAAACGATTAAGAGGGAAATAAAAAAGATAGAAGAAAGAATTGAGAAGGTTGAGGGAAGTATGATTACCAAGGGTCAATTATATAAGGCCTTTAGCTTTTTCCGCCAATATGTTGACACAAAAGAAAAAGAGGTGATCAGATCATGTCAGCCCATAACTCCCTACAGTGTTCATGACCACGGTTGGGCAGATCATGTTGCCGAGAAGGCAGCAAAGGATGCCGAGTGTTCGATGAATCGCTCTCTTAAGGGGTTATCCGATACAATACGATGTGCTAACGGCAAAGATCCGCTCATCTTCGCCGTCATAAAACCTGATGCTGACATCTATTTAAAAAAAGAAGCCTCTTTTTTTGACACCGCTATAATCGGCCCATGCTGGGGACCAGAATTTGACAGCGAGAGAGCAGAAATTCTGAAAGAGGCTGAAGTTCCCGAACAAAGGGAATGTCTTGATTTGTTAATGAATAAATGGAAAGATTTGCCGAAAAGAATAACTGCCGAAATAGAAAAAAATAAGAAAAGTGTAGAAAAGAGTCTGGCGGAGTACCAAAATCGAAGAAATCGCTAACACAAAAAAGAACTAAACCTATCAAAAGCGCAGATCATTGAATCTGCGCTTTTTTTTATTAAAACTAATGGAGCCAGGCTTGTGAACCCTGATCCCACTCCCCCTTAATCGGGTCAAACAGGAGGAATTGACCCGATTTCCCCGGCGGAAATGCTTTTTTAGTACTGCTTTAGCTCGCCCAGAAGATCTGACAAAACGCGGCGAATAGACTTCTTAAGAATATCAGAAACATTTTCTTCAAAATCCATCCCGATAGTTCCAAGAGAAACGTCCATTTTTACAAAACCGCGAGTGGCGACATCGTCAAAATCAAGACCGTTTTTCGTTCGAATATATTCATGCCCGGCATCCGACAAAAACAAATCGCCATTTTTTGTACACAAAAAATTAATCGGCCTTTTATCCAACAATTTCTGCAATACGCTTCTCCTTGTCGTTTCGCCCCCATACGTTACTTCCAAAAAAGAAGAACTTTCAACATTAGCGGGTTCTTGTTCCATAAAAGTTTATTTATAAAAGATAGTATATCACAGATTTTATAAAAGAACCGTGACTGTCCCGGATTCCTGGCTGGAAATAACCCTTTGGGGGTTATTTTTTTAGAAAAATTTGACTTTTTTGACCTAATTGCGTAATATCCTTGGCAGACAGTTCTTTCAGAGACTCATTTTGCAAGAAAATTTTCTGTCTATAAGGAGGTGATTTTAATGAGTTGGTCAAGCTGGTTTACTGATGATAACGGCGATTCAGTAAAAGAAAAAACAGAACCAAGGGAAGATGGCGGAACTACTGAGCATTTCTTACGAGATACAGGCGGTAGTAAAAACGACCATCAGCATGTAGTAGTAGAAAAGGACTCCAATGGACGCGTTGAGCGTGCGCATGGAACTCCTAATAAATCAAAACGATAAAAAGCAGTGAGCTCTCGTTCTTGTTTTTACAAGAGCGGGAGTATTTTTTTATGATAGTTTTCCTTTACTCTTTCAAGCGTCATATATCCGTTTTCTTCACAAAGAACCATAACGTCCGTAAAAAAATCCCGCACTTCATCCGGTATTTTTTTTAATTCTGCAAGAATAAAAAAGAAACTTGAAAGCGAAAAATTTTCTTCACCTTCTTTTAGATGAGAAAGGCCATATTCCGTAAATATTGGCAATTGAGAAACAATATCGCTATTCTTTTTAAGAGCATTCTTCAAAAACAAAACATGTTCATTTTGCTCATCACAAAAAAGCTTTTTAATTTCATCCGAAGAATCTTTGTTAAAGTCCTCCTCAATTTTTATTTCTTCTTCATTTTCCATATTTTTATGACGCAAATTTTAAAAAGAATGAGTGCCTGGCACTGATTTTTATTGTAATATCCTTGCACATCTTCTTTTAGTTTTTCATAATTTGAAACGTCTTGCACAAACAGGTATTTTAACAAATAGATTTAGGTTGAAGAACCGTGACTGTCCCGGATTCTATTTGCAAACAAAAACCAAATCAAGCACCCGCTGATAAAAATAACAACAATCGTTAAACAGATAGAAATTATATTTTTCCACCCCTCAGAACGTGTTTTTAAAATCTCAGCTTCTTTTTGTTTTGTATCTAATATCTAAGTCAGTCATAAAATGTTCTCTAACAAGGCCTGGTTATTTCCCTAAAAAGATATATGCATACATTCCAACCACTACAAAAATTTCAGCAATGTAGATGAGTATTCTTACCAAAGACCAAAAAAGGATGAAGGAATGCTTCCACTTAGAAGCACGAGCAAAATGATATATTCTTCGAATGAAAATGGTGATCAAAAAAACGATCAGCATTGTTCGCCAAGAGGAAGGCTGGATTTTATTCCTCAAAAGGTACAAACCCAAACCGATCAACGGTTCTACAAAAGCGAGTCCAAGTAAAATTAGTATATTCTTTTTCTTTTTTTTAAACATTGGATATTTTGTTGGAAATTTGAAATTAGAAATTGAAAATTTTTAACTCCACAATTTTCTCTCAATTTAGAGACACACCAAACTCGCGATACTATCCCCTTCGTACAATTTCATAATCCTCACCCCTTGTGTCTGTCTTCCCAGCGTCGGGACTGACTTGATGTCCGTTTTAATCACCTGGCTGTTTTTGGAGATGACGATGACCTCTTCTTCGGTTCCTGATACTACCTTCGCACTGATCAGGGCGCCGGTTTTTTTGGTGACGTCCATGCATTTTATTCCTGAACCGCC
>CALREZ010000022.1 GCA_943356445.1 Candidatus Nomurabacteria bacterium | reverse complement strand
GGAGGTAGGAGAGGCGGTGAGGGTGACGGTTGGAGGCGGAGGAGTGACGGGGGTGGGGGAGATGACGGTGTAGGGGATGGAGATTGAAGAAACACCGCTTGCAAAATTATTATTAAAAGAACCCTGAAGGAAAGCATAATATGACCCTCTAACACTTTCCGCAATAAACGTGCCCGAATAGGTCCCAGAAAGACTTTGTTGAGTATAGTTATATGGATCAGCAACTAAAATGGTTTTCGTGGTGCCGTTTATTGTTGCGGTTAAACCTTCAAGTGGCCATGTATTTGAACATTGCGTGGTAGAATATGTTCCACTCACCCTGATGGTTTCTCCGGGAATATAATTGGTTTTATCTAAATTTACATTAAAGGTGGCGGCGGAAGAAATGTTATAGTCGCTATCTCCAAGCACGCTCCAAGCGTTAATGCTAAATGTCTCCCCCCGCACCTCCCTTCCCCCCGCAAACAAAGAAACCCCCGCCAGACCCGCCAACAGTACCGCCCCATTAGGTCTCCTGTTTTTTCACACCGCATCAGAAGAAACAACAACACGAACGACAAGACCGAAAACCATCCAAACAAAAGATATGCTAAAAGCGGTATTCTCTGTTTCTGCCTTCGGATTCATCTCATACGTCTTCTCCGTCAAAACTTTTTTGTCCTGATCGGAAATTCGAGCGGCAACAACGGGATTTTTGCAGTCAGAGGTGAGAGGAATGGAAACATGCTCCGCTCCGCCCTGTTTTTTGAGAGCAGAAACAAAAGGAGACGCGCAAGCGTTACCCGAAGCGTCGGTTATGGCAAAGGTGACAAAAACTTCTTTTCCAAGATTGGAGGTTCCCAATCGCGAACCCGGAAAACCGTCAGCCGCCCCGCTCCAGAAGAAAGAAACGTTCGCCGTCTCCCTTTTCAGGTAAGAACTCTTGTCGGTCGTCAGATTCTGCATGGTAGCGCTCTCTCCGCGGAGAACGTAGTGAAAAACAATGGAAGAAGATATCACTTCTTGTTTTTCATTCATAAAGGCAAGTATGACATCATACGCCTGGGGTTCATTTGCTTTCGGAAGAGTTGCGGTAAAATCGGCTTTTTGACCCGCCTTGAGAGTAACGGGAGTTTGTTTTTCCACACCGACAGTCTTTCCGTACGCGGAGCGATAGCGGGTTTCAAAAACGGGAGTGATGGTTTTATCTCCCGTAAAAGCATTAGTTACCGGACAATGAGCCGTGAGACTTTCTTCTTTGACAATATCAACCCCTTGAAGGAGAGTATACTTTTTGTTTCCTTTTTCACCTGGAACAGTAAGATAACAATGCTGAGAGTCAACGGAAATATATTCTCCCGTACCGTTTAAGACAATCTCTCCGGGCAATTGTACCAAACCGAACGGCATGCCGTCTGCGTTTTTTGCTTCCACCTCAATAACATATGTTCCCTTAAGGTAGGAAGGGACGGAGTATGAGATGACTTTATGAACGGAATCATTGGTTCCGAGGCGGAGGATATCGTTACCATAGACCTTTTGGTCGGCGAGAGAAAATCCTCTGGATTCCTTTTTGAGAAGTTTGACGGAGTAGATGACTTCAGGCTGAATGCCTTCTCTGTTGGAGATATCAAAAGCAAAAGTAAAAACATTTCCTTCTTGTTTGAGGAATTGGATATTTTGAATGTTGACGGTGGCGACGGTTATGAATGGCTCCCGGGTTTGAGCGCTAACAAAAGCCGCTCCGAGGAAAAAAGTTGCGAAGAGAGAAAGAAAGAATGTACGCATGATATTTTTTGAAAAAGAGTTTTATGTATTTTAAGTATATCATGGTTGTTGATAAAACCACGCGAGTTTTATCCACAAAAAAGCGTTCCCAAAGGAACGCTTTTCTTTTATAAAAGTTTTTGTGCTTCCTTGAGCGCCACGATATAGAGGCTTTCCGCCCATGCAAGCGGGATATTTTCATTCGGTTTATCGCTATTGGAAAAATAAAGTTCGGGAAGTTTATGGTCGGCCGTTAAAACTTTTTCCGTTTGTTCAAGATAATACTGCGCTTTTTCTTTTTCTCCGCGGCGAGCATAGATAATAGAAAGCCACGGAAACCCCATCGTCCACTCGGCTTCCTCACTCCATTGATCAACCGTATTTTTATTGTAGTAACGGTCGGTTTTGTAGCGGATGACCCCGCGATCTTTTACCAGATGATATTCAATATTTTCTAAAATTCGGTCTTCGGTTTCTTTATCCAAAAGAGAGTAAGGATAAGAGAGCGAGAGTAAAGAGAGATCGGCGAATTTTGTTGCCGACTCCCGAGGTAAAAGACGACGAAGCGTTTCTTCCCCTTTCTCTATCATACCCTCCGGAATTTTTACGAAAGACAGTTCCGAAAGTTTTTTGAGTCCTGCGACAACCGCGCCGACAGACGACATATGCACCTCTTCATATTCTTCCCAAACGCCGTTATCCGCGTCATTCCAGTACTGAATCGTATTCAAATACTCCGCGAGTCGTCCGACGATTCGTTTATCATCTTCTGTTTCCAAAACATGAACCCCCTGCGTTTCCAGATCGGCAAGTTTAAAAAGGGCAGCGCCAACGGCATCGTTCTGTTTATTTCCCCATTCCTCCCAATACTCTTCAAAAGTTTCCGGGTGATAACGCGCGTGAATATATTGCCACGTTGCATGAGGTTTGTGTTCTGATGCCCAGCGTATTTTCTCCTCGTGTTTCAAAAAAAGATCAAGAATCGCGCGCCATACTTTTTTGACGGTATCCAAATCCCCCGCCGCTTCAAATCCAAGCGAAGTATAAAAATTATCGCGAAGCCATGCTTTGTCGTATCCAGTGGAAACACCTCGAGAAGCGGCAGAAAAAAGTCCGCTGTCCGATTGAAGCGGCCGCAAGATATTCAGCTGTTCTTGAATTTTTTCTTCAGTGTTCATGGGTTGAGATATTTTTTCATGACGCCAAGAAGTTCGGCATTATCATTTTGTTCCGCCTCGGCGCAAAGTTTCGCCGCATCTTTCACTTCGCGCAAAAACGCCGCAAGTTTTGCCTGCGCTTTTATTTTTTCATATTCTTCTTTTGGCACCTCTCTGTCGCCGTCTATCTGTTTCAACTTTTCTTCTTCTTTCGCGAGTTCTTCCGAAACGCGGACAAAAAATGTTTCCGCTTTTTTCGCTTCCAATCCTTTTTCAAATACTGGTGTTTCCATACGAAACAGTATATCAAGAGGAAATACTTTATACAAAAAAAGGCAGGGGCCTGCCCTGCGTAGCCTTTGGCGAAGCAGGGGTTGACATTCCTTTTAAAGGTGATACTCTGAAAACAGGCCTTTATTTTAAAGCTCATTTGTTATTTTACAACGAAAATTACCCCAAAGGAGGTGTAATTATGTTAGAACAACTTCTATTGGAACCGATGTTCTACGCAGCCATCGGAGGCTTCGCCGCCCTTATTGCTCTTTTCGTCTGGCGTTATCAATACCCCGACGAATACAAACGGGCAAAAAAGAAAGTGGTAAACTTTCTCTGCACCGCGCACCATGTCTTCTATTTCTTCGCGTCAATGATATCGCTGTCCGCGCTCGGATGCGTTGCGATTTATTTTTACAGCGAAAAGACGGTAGACGCCATCCGTACCGGCGCTCCTGAGGTTTACGACTTTATCGCGGGATATATCCTCTCGGTGCAAGTCGCCTTCCTTATTTTCATATCTCTGTTTTTCTTATGGAAAACGATGACGCACTACCACAACAGTTTGGATAACGGCATCATAGATGATCCTGATGTAGAACGGCGATTCACAAGAACCGACATTCTCATTGATCAAATAGAGAGAAACCGGAAAGGCGATATGGCGCAAATGCAAAAAGCCATTGAAGCCATAACGCAAATGCAACAAGCCTTCTACGCGAGCGGAAATCGGTTTGAAAAGGACCCCACTCCTCCGAAAGGAATTGAAGAAAGACGGACCATCGTGAGAAACGATCCTTCTGTTCCCATCACCAAGGAAGAAATTATCGCTGCCGTTCTTCCAAAACTGGCAGAGGAAGAATCTCCGGTCGTGGAAGAAAAAACAACGGAAATAATTCTTCCCGATCAAACGGCAGTTGTTTCTGAAGTTTCAGAAGAAACCTCGGAACAGACAAAACCGGAAGAGCCCGTCAAGCGAGCCGAGCCAAAAAAGTTAAGCTGGCTTCACAGTTCCGACTGGGATGAACTCATCTGGGGGAAAAAGGCGGTCAATAAAAAATAGCGCCAAGTAAAACGCAAAACGCCCGAGCAGCAAGCTCGGGCGTTTTTTTAAATTTTACTTCAGAACATTCCAAATCCCTTGATCTTCTCCTCCGTCAATTTTAAAAACGGCAACACCGCGGACCCCGAGAGTTTTGGCAAGATTAATTTTATCGGCAATAGCGGAAGCATCACTCCACCAGACAAGACGAAAAGGTTTTTTTGATGCGTCTGTTGATGTGGCGGTAGAAGTGGACATATCGTTCGGAGAATAATACACAAAACTCAATTCTCCTGCCGAATTTCTCGTCGGAATTGCGCCAACTTTTTTTGAGAGAGCCATTGCATCATCATTGTTGAGTGAACGCAATCGGTCATACTCATACCATTTTCCGTCCGGAGTTACGCGAAATTCATAGCCATAGGTCGGCACACCGATAACAATCTTATTAAGTTTTATCGCGTTATTGGCAAGCTTCACCACTTTTTTCACCCATGAAGTAT
Source organism: Candidatus Nomurabacteria bacterium (assembly GCA_943356445.1). GTDB lineage: Bacteria > Patescibacteriota > Minisyncoccia > Phycocordibacterales > CAIJYI01 > CAIJYI01. Next base: position 13,328 of record CALREZ010000022.1, on the reverse strand, counting down.
CGGCAACCGGAGCATAGGGAGTAGAACTTCCCTTTTCCGCATTCAAAAGAAGATCAACGATTACCTGATCGTATGTCATGATTCTTACGCGATCGCAATACGCATTGAGCGCCGCATAATCATTCGCATACGCTATATCAGTAGGAATGTTTTTGAAACGGGAATCCAACGGGGTTCTCGGCTCAATGGTGCAAGTCAGTATTTTATTTTTCTTATGGAGAGAAGAAGAAAGTTCCTGCAAGAAATAGGAGAAGTATTTTTTCGTTTCCGCTTTTTTGTTTTCGTAGTCAATATCAATGCCGTCAAAATTATTGTCGGTAACGATCTTCATGATCGCCTTTTCTTGCGCGATGCGAAGCGTATAGGTTTTAAGCGTTTTATGTATCGGTTCGGGGTCATTCCAGAGAATACTCGGAACGATTTTCACTTTTTTTGCGCGAGCCGAAGTCAAAAAACTTTTCCACGGTTCTTGCGTTATTTTCGCGGTATCAACAATCGTTCCATCTGCCTTTACGGTATACGAAAAAGGACTCACCTCGGAAAAAGCCGAAAGGTGCGGAAGCATGTCCGCCGTACTGGAGGCCTTTTTCCAATATGGCATCCAAGCCGAATACTCCAATTTGGAAGTCGCGCCGAAAGAAACCGTCGGCGCCAAAAAAACGGCAACAGAGAGTATGCCGAAAAAAACTTTTGATATTTTTTTATTTGAGAAATACATCATTATTATTGATATAATAACAAATTAAACTATTTCTTCAACGGAAAATTTATTTGGAACTCTTGAGTTATTCCACAAACGTAATCGCCTTTCCCGTCTTTCCCGCTCTTCCGGTTCTTCCGACGCGGTGCGTGTAATCTTCGTATGTCGCCGGCAAGTCGTAGTTGATGACATGGCTCACATCATTGATATCAAGTCCGCGGGAAGCAACGTCGGTCGCGACCATGATCTGTACGCGATTGCCTTTGAAAAGTTCAAGCGCGCTTTTTCGCTGTCCTTGCGTTTTGTTTCCGTGAATGGATACGGATTTGAACCCGCGTTTCGTCAATTCATTGGAAAGTTTTTCAACGCCCCATTTCGTCTGTCCGAAGATGAGCACTTTCTCAAATTCTTTTTTGGAAAGCATGTCATGAAGCACTTCTATCTTTTTTGCTCTGTCTATCACGCGAACAATGTCTTGATCAACAGAAGCTGCCGTGTCGCCGACGCGAACGGAAATTCTGACCGGTTCCTTCAAGAATCCTCCCACCAATTTTTCAATATCGGGAGAAAATGTTGCTGAGAAGAAAAGAGAATGGCGTTCATGAGGCATTTCTTTCAAAATGGCTTTGATGTCGGTAATGAAACCCATATCAAGCATGCGATCAGCTTCGTCCAAAACAACCGTTGAGTACTCGGACATGTGAAGGCATTTTCTTTCCTGTAAGTCTTTCAAACGTCCCGGAGTTCCAATAACAAAATTGTGGCGATTACGCAAATTGCGCATTTGTTCGCGAATGTTGGTTCCGCCGATGCAGGAAACGCTGGCAATTCCCATTCCTTTTACGAATCCGCGAAGCTCCATTTCTATCTGGAGAGCGAGTTCGCGAGTCGGAACGATAATGATGGCTTTTTTATTCCGCGTCTGTAACATCTTTTCCACGAGAGGAAGAAGAAAGGCCGCGGTTTTTCCCGTTCCGGTATTTGCAATACCGATAACGTCTTTCCCCGCGAGAACATGAGGAATAGCCTGATCCTGAATGGGGGTCGGGGTAACATATCCGTGTTCAACGACATTTTTCGTCAACTCCGGAGAGAATCCGAACTGAACAAACGAGTATTGAGGAACATACGGTCGCGGTTTTTCCATCTCGCGCGCTTTATTGATAAAACGAGAGACATCAATTTTGGCGCCGCGAAAACGATTGCCGTTTTTGCCGGCGCTTCTGTTTCCGCCGTTTCTTCCTCCGGCGTTTCTGTTGCCTCCAAAAGAAGGTCTTCCTCCCGATTTTCGGACAGGCGAACCGAAAGAACTTTTCCTTCCGGAAGTTCTGTTAACGGCCCTCTCCGGGCGATCTCTGCGAGAGTGATCGCGGTTTGGTCTGACTGGGTTCATAATTTTCTCTAGTATTAGCGCTTATCTCAAAGCTTAACCGCTGAATTTAATGTTATACCTGCAATGCTTTGAGACAGGGACATAAAAACGAGCATACGGATAAACGTATGCTCGTTTTTCCTAGCTGTTTTATTGCTATAATCATATTATATTTTCACAAAAAAGTCAAGCTTTTTGCTCTTATTCCCTGAAAATGATATTTTATATGGATAATGAAGGAAAACGTAAAAATTGAACCAAGTTGGAAAAAAGCGCTCTCAAATGAATTTGAAAAGCCATATTTCACGAAGCTTGCCGACTTTGTGCGAAATGAATATCAAGGAGAAACCGTATATCCGCCTCCGAAATTTATGTTTCGGGCTTTTGAGCTCTGCCCTTTTGACAACGTAAAAGCGGTCATCCTCGGACAAGACCCGTATCATGGGCCGAAACAAGCAAACGGTTTATGTTTTTCTGTAAATGAAAAAATTTCTCTTCCTCCCTCTCTTCAAAATATCTACAAAGAAATTCACGAGGACTTGGCGGTTTCACCGCCAAGTACGGGAGACTTGTCCGGATGGGCGGAACAAGGGATTCTTCTCTTAAACGCAACGCTGACCGTACGCGCGAATACCCCGGGCTCGCACCAACACCAAGGCTGGGAAGAATTTACCGATGCCGTTATCCAAGCGCTTTCGGACAAAAAAGAAAATCTTGTTTTCATTCTCTGGGGAAAGTACGCACAGGAAAAAGGCGCAAAAATAGACAAAGAAAAACATCTTGTTTTAACCGCAGCGCACCCTTCGCCTTTTTCGGCATACCACGGTTTTTTCGGATGCAAACATTTCAGTAAGACGAATGAATATCTGAAAAAACACGGGAAGGAAGAAATCAGGTGGATATAAAAAACCGCCCCGATGAATATCGGAGCGGGGGATCACTATTCCTTATGAATCAACGGGACTAAAAAATCCTTTATTTTTTTGTGTGGCCTTTGCCTAAACCCGCGTTTTTGGCTGAATCAGTGCCTTTTACCGCGCCTGCGCCGGTACCGCCGTTAGAGTTCTTGCGGTTTTCTTCGCGTTTGGCGTTTTTGTTTCTTTCGTACTTGAGAGTCACGCCGGTCGCCGTTTCTTTGGCAGTCTTACCAAAACGGTGTTTCTTGCCGCCGGGAACGTTGTCGTCCTTGCCGTAAACGCCATTCAGGTAAACGGGTTTTGTTCCGCGTTTTTCCAAAATAACATCAGCAGCGGGAAGACCGGCGTCGGTAACGTAAAAACGTTTAACCTTCGCTCTATACCCTTGAGCTAACAATTGGGCCAATCTTGGGTGGGTTTTGGGTGTTGTTGTGGTGGTCATGGCAACTCCTCGACGGTGTTCGTCATCTGTGCCTTTTTAAAGAATGTGATGCGTCAAAATTACATCTGATGCTAGTATAGCATATACATATTTTTTGTCAAGTATTTTTACGGGAAAGAAAAGCGCCGTTTTGTCGGGGACAAAACGGCGCTTTAAAACATAAACTTAACCCCCTTTACACTTCTCACAGAGATCATGACCTGCCCCCTGAACATAGTTACAGGAAGGAACGGAAGCGAATACCGAACAATCTACGCCGGGAGCACCAACACCAGAAGGGGCTTCCCCGTCATCAGGAGTAACCGAGGGGATATTCGCAGGAGGCGCTTTCATGGATCCGGCGGCGGAAGTCTGTACTTCTATTTGTTTCTCTATCTGTGCGCGCATTTCCGCAGGAACAGAGGAAGGTATATTCTTCATAATATCTTCTTTTGAGGGAACAGAACCGCCACCCGCTCCTCCAGGAATCCCCGCGCTGCCCTCTTTCATAAATTTCGCTTTCATTATTTCCTCAACTTTTCCAAAACAAGCTTCTATTTTTCCACCCATGGATTGCGTCGGCATATCTTGTTTTGCCATAATCCGGTCAAACTTGTCTTTTCCGAGGCTGTTTTCCAAACAAGAGATGATTTCGCCGCGAGCTTCTTCCGGAACCTGTTCCAAACCCGCTTTCATTCGGTCAACACCGGTATTGATATCCTCTTCTTGTTGCGCTGTCAGCAATCCTTTTTCTTTGGCAAAGTTTGCGCAAGCGGTTGCGTTTTCTTCTTGATCGCAATACGCCATACATTCTTCTTTTCCTTTACATCCGCCGGGCCCCTTGCCTCCGACTTTTTTCACCAGAGCGGAATCCTCGGCGGAAATAAAACCGGCTTTCTCGGCAAATCCTATACACTCTTCAAAATGAGAATCTTCTTCACAGTAAGCGTTGCAGCCATCTTTGGTCTGGCATTTTCCCGGAGTCTCTCCGTTCTTTAAAAATGGCGCAACCTTGCGAGCTTCCGCAAGTTCATTAGCGGGGAGAATTCCCGCCGCTTCCGCAAAATTCAAACATTCATCAATATGAGAACCGACGGAACAGAAAGATTCGCACTCGGTTTTCGTTTTGCAGGCTCCCGGCATTTTTGCTCCTTTGGAAAGAGCGCTTGCTATTTTTTTCGCCTCCGCCAATTCAGAGGCCGGTATGACGCCGAGCTCTTCGCCGAAAGCGATGCAGGCATTAATGTTGTCAACTTTCCCCTGACAGAAAGATTCGCATGATTCTTTCGTCGTGCATCCGCCGGGGGTCTGTTTGTTAGCGACTTTTTCCGCCACTATTTTGGAAACGCGAAGTTCTTCGCCGGAGAGCATTCCTTTTTTCTCGGCAAAATTCACGCAAGCAAGCATATTTGTTCCTTTCTCGCAAAAATCTTTGCAGGCGTTTTGATTCTTACAACCTCCCAATTCCGGGATTGGATACCCCACATTTCCGGGAGTAACATTCTGCGCCAAAACCGTTGCGGAAGAAAGGACAACCATTCCCAGAGCAAAGACTGCGGAAATAAAAAAGTTTTTATATTGTTTCATATATTTCATGCAAATTATTCAAAAGGATTTTTATACCCCTGCATAGGGTTGACGTTCGTGCCGAAAGGATTGGTTTTTTCTATCGCATTGGCCGCACTTGATTGCGCCTGAGAAGAAGTTTCCACAACCGAAATCGTATCCGCCCCCGCTGTTTTTTTATTGAGCTGCCACTGATACAAAAACCAACAGAGGACGGCAAGAGCGGAAATCGCTATCGCCGAAAAAATATATTTTTTATTCATAAAAAAAGATTATTTGATAAGGCCTTCTTTCATTATAAAGTTGTCGCAACAAAAAGAAAAGGGATTGCGTTCGGCAATCCCTTTTCTTTTTGAAAATATCTTATTTGTAGTTTACAAAATATCGGATACTCGCTTTTGCTTTGAGAGAAGTGACGAGGGCCGTAATAGACTCATTCATTTTCTGCTGTTCCATCTGAGATTTTATTTCCGAACGATAAGAATCTTCTTTTCCTGATGGGATAGTAATCTTGTTTGAAGAGATATACTCTTTCACTTCTGAATCGGTAACCGTCGGTTTAACCGTAACAAGTTTCTCAACCTTCTTTTGGAGAGCAATCTGACTGAGCAGATCGGCTCTGGTAATTCCCTGAGAAGAAAGAGCTTGATCAAGCGTTCCTCCTTGCGCTTTTATCATATTTTCAATTCTGGTCACTTCCGCATTCACCTCGTCGTCGCTGACCTTAATCCCCTGCCGCGCAATTTCAGACTCCACAATCTTTTTGGTAATAAGATTTTCCAGCGCCGTTTTTCCAGCCTGCTTCTCCGTTTCGCTGATAACGGCAAATCTTCCAATGGGATACCCGTCAACCGTTGCGGCGACGAAGAAACCTTTGCAATAGTACAAAAGAGCGCAAACAATCAAAATTCCGGCAATAATGGCGCCTTTTTTTGCGTGCGAGCATTTCCATGAGCAAGCGCCCTCATGTTTCTTTTTTCCTTCGTGTTTTTTCTCCTCTTCCATAAAATATAAAAATAAACTAGTAAGTAAAATAAGATAAGAAGCGGACGAGCTTCTCACATCTGGTTCCAGTATACCATACGACGAATAAAAACGAAAAATCCAAAAAAAGGTTTTTCGTTTTATATTGTCTTTGCAATTAAACTATTTGACTATTTTAGTACCAGATACGGAAGTATCTTTTGAAACGGTTGAAACTGAACTTGTTTGAGGTGTGTTTATGTTCGTCTTTACGGTTGCCGTTATCGTTGTCTGCGGCACAATTACCGGACTTTGGGAGGGCGAGACAACAGGAACAGGAACAGGAACAGGAACAGCGATGACTGCAGCTGGTGTAACAGGTATTGCCGTCGTTGGAACAACCTCATTGGAAATACTTTGGCTTTCGGTTGGGATAACAGTTGCTTCAACGGGGGCAATAGTTGTTTCGGGGACAGCAACGGTTTGTTGCGCCGTTAATTGTCCCTGCAAACTCGTAACGAGATTAAGGAGATCCGCAACCTGCTGTTCAAGAGAATTTCCCGCTGAAGGTACCGATGAAGCCGCATTTGTATCTGAGGTCGGAGCAACGGCGTTATCTGTCTGTGCTGACTGCTGTTGTCCTTGACCGCAAACATTTGCAATGGAAGCGCGGGTCATAGAACCGGCAATTCCCAGTTGCGCGCCAATAGGAAAACCCTGATCTTTTTGAAATTGTTGAACGTATTTTTTTGTAGTTCGGCCAAAGTATCCAGTAACCAGTTCATTCGGATCGTAATGATAATACCCGGCGAGAAACTTTTGCAATTCAGTTACTTGTCCAAAAGAGGAAGCATCGCGCGCTCCATACTGCAGAGTAACGGTAAGTGCCGGGCAATAATCGGCAGATGCGCCATAATCATCAGGAACAAGCGCAAAAACAGGGGAAACGAATGACAACAAACAAAAAACAGGGACGAGAATTTTTAATGTTTTCATATGAATTTTAAATTGGCTTGATAAACTTATTTTTATTATACCAAAAGAAAACAAAGAAATGAATTTAAAAAGGTTGACCGCTCGGTGGATTCCCTGTATGTTGTGAGCAGGATTCTCTGCTCTTTCTCGCAACGAGGTAATTACCGTGCACAACTGCTGCCGTCACCACAAGGAACAAAGAAGCGAACTCAATTTATATCTGCTCGCTTTCGCTCTCTCTCTTTTTGCCGGCATTCTTGAGATTGCCGTTCGTTATCTTATTTCGGGTTCCGTTTCTCTCTTCGGAGACGCGGCGCACGGGATCTCCGACGGTTCTACCTACGGACTGCTGGCTCTCGTTCTTGTTATTTGCAAATATCACCCGGAACAGGAATTGGCGTGGACAAAAGTTGCCGTTTGGTTCTCGTTCGGACTGCTGTTTTTCGGAGATTATCTGGTCTTCAGCGAAGCGATTGAACGGTTCTTCATTCCTCGCGAAGTGCTCGGCGGGTGGACCTTCGTCACCGCGGCATTCAGCTTCGGACTCAACCTGTTTGTCGTCCGAATGCTGCAAAAAATACCGGAAGAAGAGCACAACATACGTCATGATTCCATGTCTTTTCATGCGCTCTCGGATATGTTCGTTTCCATAGGCGTTATCGCTTCTTCTTTGATCATTATCGCCACCGGCTGGTACGCCGCCGATTGGATCATGGCGTTTGCGATAGCCTTCTATCTTTTGTTCTTGTTGTGCGTTCTCGCGGCTCGAATTATCCGAGGAAACTGGAAGATTGGACACGACCACGAAGAAGATTGTCGCCATCACCGACATTAAAAACAAAACCGCCCGCGATCTTTCGCCAGGGCGGTTTTTATTTTTTTCAATTCTTGCCTTTTTACATTTCTTTTTTGTATGCGTCCAAATAGGACCGACCCAATCCGCGAATTTCTTCTAACGGGATCTTGTCTTCCAATTCTTTCATGAGAAAATCCTGGAACGTAGGAAGTCCAAAAACAATTGCCGGCAAATTGGAATATCCTTCTCTTGATTTTGGAAGAACCCCTTTTTCCAGAAAAAATTTCATGTTGGCAAAAATCGCAGACAAATTTCCGGGATCAGTCACAAGGGAAACTTCTTGTATGACAGGGCCGTTCTCCGGAAGAAGAATTTTTGAAAGGAGATGCTCTATTTCCTCAATGAGGATATTTTTTGTTGTTTCATTCATAAAATTGCATACTATAAAACATGGCGTACGACATCGGATAAGGTTGTTTTTTGGGATATTTCGGCCACTCGCACAGACGGAAATAATTTTATTTGTCCAAACGGGTCTTCTTGCCGCGTAATAGCCTTCTTAATCATCGCCTCGTTTTTCATCGCCGCTTTTTTCTTTGAATCTTCGGGATTTGCGTATAGCGAGATAATTTCATTCAGCGCTTTTTCCAATTCCATTGTTTCGGTATTTCCACCAGAAGCTTCGCGAACAGCGAATAAATTTCCGCCGTCCCTGACAATAACGGCGTTCATAAAACGATGATAGGTTGTCGCGAGTTTTTTCATCATTTCATCCGCCGTTGCGTAATCATAATGATTATTAAAAACGCCAAAATACGGAACGTCCAAGCGGGTGATTTCAACAGAAGAAACGCCGTCCGTCATCTCCAACAGGTCGGATAATTCTTTATCTGCCGATTTATCAAAACGAATAGCGCCCGTTCCGGGATCAACCGTTTCCAAACGAATAATCTCTTTTTTCAGCCTTTCTTCCAAAAGTTCGTCTCCCTGTTCTCTCGCCGAAGAAAGTTCTTTTTCTTTTCCTTGCATCAATCGCACGTTTTTTTCAACGCCTTTTGCTTGTTCAAGATATTTGCCGGCAGTACTTTGTATTGCGGCATCAATTGCGCGAGATATTTTCCGGCATTTTCACTCCGGGATGGCCTTTTGCCCAGGCAATATCCGCATCCGCCTCAGCGATACCAAACATTACTCCCGATAAAATTTCTTCCGCGTCGCCTTCAAGATTGATTTCTTTGACCGGAGAGTGGTAAAAATCCAGAGGTTCCAACCAGTCTTCTTTTGAAATGGAATTCAATCTTTCTCGCGCAACTTTTTTCAGCAAGTCCCCGGTTCGTTTTTCGGGAACATCAGCGTTTCCAAGCTGTTCATGAAGCCATGCGTCAACCGCTTGAAGATCGCCCCTTTTTTCCAGCTCAAGATATTCCGGATCTTTCGTAATCAATTTCATCTGCGCTTTTATATTCGTCTCCAATTTTGCCGCATTGTAAGCCTCTTGTCCGATCCTTTCTTCCGTCAAAAACTTTTCTTTCGCGCGGCTGAATTTCTCAAAAAAATCCGCCAGTCTCGGATCTCCTTTTTTGGTAAGAAAAATAATCTCATCGCCCCCGACGCGCGCAATTTCAAAAGGCCTTTCAGAAGTATCGGTACCGAAAATTTCTCCGGCAGTAGCATTTATCAACCCGAAACAGTCATCCACGTTTTTTCTCGCCGAAGAAACCGGTTCGTCGGAACGGCGGAGCATTTCATTGCCGACGCCCATGCCCGCGATATCTCCCAGCACCAAATCCATTTCATCGCCGAATTTTTTGCGCAAATGTTCAATGCCCTCCGGCAAATACAGAAGTTCTTTATTCCTCATTCCGGTCATGTCATCCAGGCGCAAATGATATTCGCGTCCTTTCGCGCGTTCATTTTTTTCAGGCGCCGTTTCAAAGTCCGGCATTTTTTCAGCAAAATTCATATAATCTTCTTTTATTTTTTTACCGGTCTTTTTTGCTTTACGTTAAGAAGCCCGACAAAAATCGCATAACCGAGCAACGCGCCAAATCCAATCTGTTTCATTACTCCCAGCAAATCGGTTGTCTGCCACTCCTGCATCACCTTTCCGTCTTTTATTTTTCTTATGAAAATTCCGTTAACTTCCAAATGTTTTTTATTCGCGGGAGCGCCCATAAAACTTCCGGTGTTTACCGCGGTAGAAATAAATCTCACGGATACATGGTCACCGTCAGACAAGATATGAGGAAATTCCATTTTCAGGTCGGAAAAAGCCGCTTTCATATCCTGCATAAAACCGATATATTCATTTTTATTGAATTTCATTCCGTCGCCGGTATACGTAAAGTTGTCATCCAATAACTTATCCAGGTCGTCCCATCTCCCTTCTAAAATGGAATAGGACACAGCGAGAGCGGTTTTCTTCACTTCTTCTTTTTGCTCATCGGTATTCATATATGATAAATTTATTTATTGATATATAAAAAGTATACCAGGCGAATAAAAAAATACCATCAATCAACCAAAAACCCGCAGTGGCGGGTTTTTGGTTTTATAATTTTTGCAAGTTATATCTGTTGGGTCTTAGTCATCACCATCTTATAACCATAATATCCGATACGGAATATATGCAGAATTTACAGACGGAATTAAGATTTATTCAGCTGTTGCAGAAGGAAGAAATAGCGAATAATTTTATGTAGACGTTTAGTATAAATTCATAAAAGTTAAATAGATTTTTGCTTATTATTATGCTACAATCCACAATATGAATCTCCCAAAAATTGAAGTTTTTGCGCCAAGTGCAGAAAAAGAAAGCTCCCTTTTTAATAAATTTCTCAATCATCCGAATTTCCCTCAACATCGGAATTTGATATTTTCGGCGTTCCCAAAATTAAAAGAACTTCTTACTGATATACCAACAGAAAAAGAAGAAAATATCGTGAACAAATTTGTTTCCAATTTTTATCAAGAGAACAGCGACAAAATTCAAGAAATCGGAAAGAATATGGAAGTTGAAGCGACAGAAAAACTGATACCAGGAGTAAGGGAATTGGCGGTTCTTATGGATTATGAATGGGATAGCAAACACCCTGGATATATCGCCGTTCCTTCAATCCTTCCTTTTTCTCCATTTGAAACAAATGTTTTTTACTTTTCCATTTTAGGAGAACTTCGCGGGTCAAAAGGAAAAGGTGTTGCGTTTATCGGGGTACACGAAATATCACACTTTATCCTGTTTGATATATTAGACAATATTTACGGTGAAGGGGTGAAAAAAGAGCTCAACAACAACCTCATCTATTTTTTGAAAGAAATCCTCGCCCCTGTTCTAATGAACCAACCAACATTAGCAAATCTTCTTTCTGTTGAAAACTATCTAGGAAATCCAAATTTAAAGGAACTCTATATTCTTAACCAAAGCGGAGAAAAAATACAAATCAGCCGATACTTTCAGAATATATACGAAAAGGAAAAAGCAGGTGGAAAAGTTTTTCCTGAAACAGTAAAAGAAATGATTCAGGTTCTTCGTTCCATTCAAAACGAAGTCGATGAAAGACAAAAAATGTGGAATATGAGCGGTGGAAAAATCTATCAAGACGGAACTCTTTTACAAAAGTATTCGGATGGTATAAAAATAACGCCATAGGATTTCTCCTTATGGCGTTACGGTAAATGGTTTTAATTATTCTGGATCACTGCAATAATCGCATTGGCAAACGCAATCATAGCAATCACAGTCTTCACAATCCGCTTCTGCGGAAAGTAATGTGTTGGTTAAATTATCGGTCTCGTCAATATACTCAACCAGACTTTCAAACCCTGTATTTATTTTTTCAGTCATTATTATCACCCCCTTTTTAGGATTTTGATACCGCCCTTTTTCAAGAGTATGAAAAGAAAGTCGGGCGGACTTACCTCTCCCCATAAAATCCGAGAATCATCAGAGGTATACACTTCCCCTTTGTGAAGTTGAAGAAAAACTTCTAATCCCTCGTGATTAAGAAACATTCGTGTTTTCATACTGTCGCCAAACAAAGTAGCGCCAAACTTTTCAGCGCGCCATTGTAAATCATCTGCTACCTTGAAAGAAAAAGGTTCTTTTGTTGTTATTCCTTTTTGTTTTTTCTCTTCAACCATCAAATCTAATACCTTACGACAATTATCAACGTTCTCCTCATTCACGTATGGGTCTATTGCGGAAATATTTCCGTGCGAACGCATTTTCGCTTCCATACGGCATCCACCACCACAGACACGCGCAAGTTTACATTTTTGACATAAAGGAGGAAGGTTACTTCCATCTCTCCACGATATCATTTTTTTCCATATATCAGTGATATTTTCTTCAAATATGTTTCCATACGAGAAATCTAAACGAGAACAAGGACGGACCGTGCCGTCAGTTGCAATGGTGCAAGTGGTAACCCCCGCAAGGCATCTTCTTCCAAGAAAATCTTTGTATTTAGACAAATCGCCAAGTCCGCAAATAGGATACCCTTCAAGAAAATCAACTCGTAGACCGCACTCTTCGCCAGCTTCTTTCAAATCGCGAAGATACATTTGAAATTCTTCACGACTTAATGACAAACTGGAAAAATCAACACAATTACCAGGACAACCCGCTTTTGTTGCTGTAAAAGTTTTAACACCGAGAGAAGCAACAAATCGTGCTGTATCTTTTATATGCAAAAGGTTGGCTTTTGAGACCACCATATTTACCGTCACGTGAATACCTTCTTCTTCCGCGATTAAAATATTCGCAACAGCTCTATCAAAAGCCCCTTTTCTTTGAGCTATCATATCGTGAACTTCGGCGGTGTGCCCCATAAGAGAAGTTAATATTGAATTGATGCCGTTCTCTTTAAGAATTTTCGCTTTTTGACGATTCAACGGTACTAAATTAGAGTTTAGATTAACTTTCATACCACAAGCTTTTGCTTCCTTGATGGTTGCAATGAGAACGTCAAAATTCATGAGAGGTTCTCCGCCTGTCAAAACGACTTCAAATACGTGAGCAGAAGATAATTTCTGAATAATGTACGAAGCTTGTTCTTTGGTTAAATACATTCGAGGAATATCTTGTTCCCTCCAATAGTTATAGCAGTGCTTACACCGATTATTACATTCCGATGTAAGCTCTATCTGACAACCTATCGGAGCAGACAGTATTTTATACCCCATAAATCCCCCTTAAATACAATATTTTTTAAAATAACAAAAACAACGAACTGAGTAGCATAGTAACTTAATATAGATATATTGTCAAATTCACCAAAAAACCCACTTTCGTGAGTTTTTATAGTTTTGTAACTTTTGCAAGTTATGTATCTTTGGGGGTCAGGCACTGTCGGGTCTTATAACAGTGCTCGAGGATAAAGAGTATATGGTTACAGTACGCGAAAAAATGAACAATATCAAGAAAGTTGCCAAGTTTTACAACTACGACTTCCTCAATGCCGGTAAGTAACCGATTTTCGCCCACTGTTTGCCCTTGTGGCGAGCTTTGTGCCGAGAGTAAGCGTTTGACACCTTCTGCACCCGGACCAAACCGTAAGACGAAATTTGAAAGCTTGGGACGATTTGCTTAACTTCGGAAAAATTAAGCAAATATGACT
>CALREZ010000021.1 GCA_943356445.1 Candidatus Nomurabacteria bacterium | reverse complement strand
CCGCTGATCCAGCGCCGGTAGCAGACCCGGAACCGAGCGCTCCGACAGAAGATCCCGCTCCTCCCGCCGTTGACCCGACGCCGCCCGCTGATGAAGCACCCGCTTCATAAAAAAAGCCCGCGAATGCGGGCTTTGCTTTTGTTCTGATAATTCATTTGTTGTCTAATATCATCTCCAATTAATCTCTCCCTCTTCGCCATTCCGGCCCTTGGGCCGGAATCCATGTTTAGCGCGCCTACTCTGGATCCCGGGTGACCTAATTTTGACCTAAATTTTAATGACCGAAGGGAATATAAAATTGGAAATACTCTTGTGGTATAAGGAGCGGAGCGACTATAAAAATGGAAATACTCTTGTGGTGCAAGCCCGGGATGACAATTGTCAATGAGAGATGCCGTTATTGTAAAGTTGGCATCCAGTCAAAAAATTGGTATTATAAATCTATATATATTTGGATAAATAAAAAATACCATGCTTGATATTAAGTTCATCCGCGAGAATGCGGATCTCATTACCGCCGCGGGGAAGAAAAAACATCTTGATTTTGATGTGACGAAATTGCTGGAAGTGGATGATAAAAGAAAAGAAGCGCTTTTGTCTCTGGAAACGATGCGCGCGGATCAGAATGCCATTTCCGATAAAATTCCGAACGTTACCGCCGAGGAAAGACCGGCGCTTATCGCCGAATCCAAAGCGATGAAAGAAGAGATGGAGAAAAAAGAAGAAGCTCTCCGCGAGGTCATGAAAGAATGGCAAGGACTCATGCTTTCCGTCCCGAACATCCCCGATATTTCCGTGCCGGAAGGGGAATCGGATGCCGACAATGTGGAGTATTCGGTATGGGGAGATATTCCGAAATTTGATTTTGAACCGAAAGGGCACGCCGAGCTTATGGGGAATCTGAATATGGTTGATTTTGAACGCGGTTCAAAGGTCGCCGGATATCGCGGATACTTTTTGAAAAACGATGCCGTACTGTTGGAACTGGCGGTCTGGAATTTGGTGGTGGAAATTTTGTCCAAGCGAGGATTCAGTCCGATGTTCGTGCCTTCTCATGTAAAAAAAGAAACCATGATGGGGACGGGATATTTGCCGCAAGGGGAAGAAGATACCTATCATACGCAAGATTCCACTTATTTGGCGGGGACAGGGGAAGTCGCCGGAATGGGATACTATATGAACGAGGTGGTGCCCGCCGAGAAATTCCCGATCAAAATGCTCGCGTTTTCTCCGTGCTTCAGAAGGGAAGCCGGCGCCGCAGGAAAAGACACCAAAGGACTTATGCGCGTCCATGAATTCATGAAATGGGAACAGATCATTCTCTGCGAGGCGAGCCATATGACTTCAGTGGAATACCATGAAGAACTTCGTCAGAACGCGGAAGATATTTTGCAGGCGCTTGAAATTCCGTATCACGTGGTTATTAACTGCGGAGGGGACTTAGGCCAAGGACAGGTGAAGAAATATGATATTGAAGCGTGGGTTCCGTCGGAAGGAAAATATCGCGAGACTCATTCTTGTTCGTATTTCCATGATTTTCAGACGCGCCGCCTCGGTATTCGTTACAAAGACGCTGACGGAAAACTTCGCTTTGCTCACTCCCTGAACAATACCGCGCTCGCTTTCCCGAGGGCACTCATACCGCTTATTGAAAATCACCAGCAAGCCGACGGCAGCATCAAAATACCGAAAGCGCTGCAGAAATGGATGGGGAAGGAAGTGATAAATTAGTTTTTTAATGTACCACGCCATACCATCGGCAAAAAAACTGAAGGAAAGGAAGAGAAAACTGATTATTCGGTGGTCTCTTTCTTTTTTGTGCCTTATTTCCGTTTTTTCTTTGGCTGTGTGGATTCTTTCGGAACCGAGTTTGCAGATCAAGAAAGTGGAAGTTGAAGGAAACAAAGTTCTTTCGGTTGAGGAAGTCAGAAATATCGCAGAGAAGGATCTTTCCGGAAAATATCTGTTTTTGTTTCCAAAGAAAAGCTCTTTTCTCTGTCCGAGAAACGCCATCCGGAAAGATATTCTTTCCGCTTTTCCGCGAGTGAGCTCTTTGGAAATTACTTTGAAAAAAAATACTCTTCTGATTTCTCTTACGGAAAGGGATTCGGCGGGAATATGGTGCGGAGCGGAAAAAGATACGGAAACGGCTGACGGGTGTTTTTATATGGACGGAACCGGATACCTTTTTGACCGTTCTCCGAGTTTTTCCGGCGACGCGTATTTCAAACTTTACGGAAAGGGAATACTGAAGGATGGAAAAACCGTGGGACATAATTTTATTTCCGCCGAACTTTTTCAAAAAATATCCGAAATCCGAACCATGCTGGAAAAATATGGAAAGAAAACTTCGGGAATTTATTTGGGCGACGATCAGCTTGCCGAACTCACTGTTGATTCCGGGTGCAAGATCGTTTGGAGTACCGATCAGGCGTTTGTTCCGCTCAAGTCAAATATGGAGGCAGTGTTCAAATCTTCCGAGTGGGGGAAAAACATTTCCGGAAAGGATAAATGCGCGGAATTGGAATATATAGATTTTCGTTTCGGGAATAAGATCTATTATCGGCAAAAAGGAATGGAACCCGTTTCCAAAAACGAAGGTTCAACCTTCGGAGAAGAACCTTCTGCTACCTCTACGTCGAAAGCGACGACAGGTTAGTCGTTTTTCCCCTCCGAAAGATTTTTGTTCTGTGATATAATAATCGTATGAAGATCAAGACTCTTTCTCTCATTGAACATTATATTTCCTGGCACTATGGTCAGGCGTACTCGGACATCTATCATGTCTGGACGAATTTTATCTGGTTCTTTTTTAATTTCTTTTCCATCAAACTTTTATTCAGCACGCTGCTCTCCCCGTGGAAACGCATGGGCGAAGAGTATCCCGCCGGTTTTGATATCGGGCGGGCGGCGCAGACGTGGGTGGTGAATGTTCTTATGCGTTTTGTCGGCGCTGGCGTACGGCTTATCGTTATTGCCGTCGGCTTGTCATTTGCTTTGCTTGCTTTTTTGCTCGGACTGGTCGTCCTTATCGTCTGGACGGTCATGCCGATCTTTTTCGTTGCTCTTATCATTTCAGGTTTTAGCTTGATCATTTATGGATAAACAAGACAAAATGGAAAATTTGCCGGTGTATCCGCTTCTCATTCTTGAGGAGACATTTCCTCACTATTTGCGTCACAAAGTTTTCGGTTTTCTTATTGCGGGGATGTCGTTCGTTTTTATGGCGTTCCTTTTGCTGTTTATGGGAAGCCGCGGGGCTGCTCCCGGATCTGCCGCCGTTACGCTCATGCCGAAAGTCGGCGGGGTTTTTCTCTTGCTTTTTGCCGCATGGCTTTTGGTGTATCTTCTGGAAAGTTTTTATCGGGCGATATATTTTCATAACCGGGCGTACAAGATACGGAAACGAAGCGGAAAAACGGGCGAAACTGGCGCGTATGAAATGTCTTCGGAAGTAGCAAGCGTTTTCTATTATGCGGCCGACGGGGATATTATAAAATCTTTTTTCGGTTCCATGATGGGTTCGGATATTCTTCTGAGATGCGGATTGCTTCCCGGGGATATTGCGAATTTTCTTTCAAAGAGAACCAATGTCTTGGAATTGACGGTTACTGATATGCATCAGAATTCCATCTCGGATATGGAAGATTTTGCCACCTTCATTTTTAAAAACTATCCGGACTTTTCCGATTTCTTGTTTAAGTCGGGCGTGGGAGAAAAAGATTTTCTCGGAGCGGTAAAATGGGCGGTGCGAACCGACGAAGACCGACAGTTTAAAGAACGATGGTGGAGCCGCGACAATTTGAAAAAGCTCGGGTCTTTGGGGCGCGATTTCGCTTTCGGCAATACTTACTCCCTTAATAAATTTGCGAGAGAAATCACTATCGGAGGAGCCGCTCCGGCGGAAAAAGAATTGCACTGGGAGAATGAAGTGGAACAGGTGGAGAATACGCTTTCCAAAGCCAAGGAATCCAATGTTTTGCTGGTCGGAGAAGACGGCGTCGGCATTTTGGACATTGTGTATGAATTCGCTTATCGCATAGATTCTCGCTTGGCTCCATCGGTGCTTTTGGACGAACGGGTTATGCTGGTTGACTCCAACCTGCTCATGGCAACCATGAAAGAAAAGGGCGCGCTGGAACAGCAATTCATCAAACTTTTAAACGAGGCGATAAAAGCGGGAAACATCATTTTGGCTTTCGATCACTTCACTTCTTTTGTTACCGGCGCCAAATCCATCGGAACGGATATTATTGATATTATGAATCCCTACCTGACGTCTCCGAAAATTCATATTATTGTTCTGGCTCCCACTGAAGAATATCACCGCGTTCTTGCGCCGAATAGCGAGATGACGACCCGTTTTGAAGTAATAAAGGTAAAACAGCCGGAGAACGCCAAAATTATCGCTTTGCTTGAGGACGGCGCCCTGATGTTGGAAAGAAAACATGGAGTATTTTTCACCTATCCCGCTATCATTGAAATTCTGCGAAGCGCGGAGAATTATATCACTGAAGGAATCATGCCGGATAAAGCAACCGACCTGCTTATGGAGCTTCCCGAGTACGCGATAAAGAAAGGAATCAATTTGATAGACAAAAGCATCGTTCTTGATTTTGTTCATTTCAAAACGAATATCCCCGTCGGGGCCATCGGAAAAGAAGAGAAAGGGAAGCTGGAGAATTTGGAAACGGAACTGCATAAAAGAATCGTCGGACAAAATGATGCCGTGGTGGCGATTGCCGATGCTATGCGCCGTTCTCGTACCGGCGTTCGCGATCCGAAGAAACCGATCGGTTCATTCCTCTTTTTGGGGCCGACCGGCGTCGGAAAAACCGAAACGGCAAAAGCGCTCGCAGCGGTGTACTTTGATAATGAAGAAAAGATGGCGCGTTTGGATATGTCGGAATATCAGGGGACAGACGCGCTGCAACGGCTTATCGGTTCGTTTGAATCGGGAAAACCGGGAACGCTTTCCATGCTGGTTAAGAACTTCCCGTACGGCGTCTTGCTTTTGGATGAGTTTGAAAAAACCAATCCCGAGGTGCAAAATCTTTTCTTGCAGATTTTGGATGAAGGATTTTTCTCCGATATGGGCGGGCATCGCGTGAATGTCAAAAACATCATTTTCATTGCGACTTCAAATGCGGGTTCGGATCTTATGTATGATTCTATCTCTCACGGCGAGGACATCCATGGGCTTAAACAGTTCATTATAGACTCCATTATCAAGAAGGGAACGCTCAAACCGGAATTGTTAAATCGTTTTGACGGCGTCATTTTGTTCAATCCTTTGGAACGGAAAGATATTACGCAGGTCGCGCGCATTATGGCGGAGAATTTGAAGAAACGATTGAAAGAAGAACAATCCATTGATCTCGTCGTGAATGACGCTTTGATAGAAGCGCTGGTGAAAGAAGGGCTTGACCCACTGTTCGGCGGACGCCCAATGGCGAGAGCGGTCAAAGAGAAAATTGAAAAATTAATAGCGCAGAAAATAATCAGCGGACAGATTACAACGGGAGCGACCGTGGAGTTGACGGAAGCGGAGTTGAAATAGAATTTTTCGTCCGTCGCCGGAGCGGGGTTGTACCCCGTTCCGAAACATTTGGATAACAAGATGAAATCTAGAATAACAATGATTTTTTGATTGCACAAATGTTCCGGTCTGGGGTGCAACCCCAGACCGGCGCAAGGTCTCGGCCCGGGATGACGGATAACAATAAATACTGTATATTGTACAGATGTCAAACTTTTGGCAAAAACTTCCCAAACCTTTTTTTACGCTGGCGCCGATGGCGGATGTTACCGACGCGGCTTTTCGGCGTATCGTGGCGAAATATGGCCGACCCGATGTGTTGTGGACGGAATTCGTGGCTTGCGACGGGTTAATGAGCGAAGGACGCGAGCATTTGATGCACAACCTTTCCTATTCTGAAGCAGAACGGCCTATCATTGCGCAGGTGTTCGGGGCGAATCCGGAAAATTTTGAAAAGACGGCGCGATTCATTAAAGAACTCGGCTTTGACGGGATTGATATCAACATGGGTTGTCCGGAAAAGAATATCCAGAAACAAGGAGCGGGCGCTTCGCTTATTAAGACGCCGAAGCTGGCGCAGGAAATAATTTGGGCGACCATGCGAGGTGCGGGCGACATGCCGGTGTCAGTAAAAACGCGTATCGGGTATAACAAAAACGAATTGGAGACGTGGCTTCCAGCACTTTTGGAAACGAAACCCGCGGTTATCACTTTGCACGCGCGTACGAAAAAAGAAATGTCGGATGTTCCGGCGAGGTGGGAACACGTCAAACGCGCAGTGGAAATTCGCGATGAATTGAAAAGCCAAACGCTTATCATCGGCAATGGTGATATTAAAAATCTTGAAGAGGGAAAACAGAAAGCGAAAGAAACCGGCTGCGACGGCATCATGATCGGCCGAGGAATTTTCGGAAACCCGTGGCTCTTTTCCGATAGAAAAGATGAACCGACTCGTGAAGAAAAATTCGCCGTGCTTCTTGAACACACGTATCTTTTTGAAGAGCTGTTTGGCAAAGGGAAAAATTTTGCTGTTATGAAAAAACACTATAAAGCCTACATAGAAGGCTTCCCCGGAGCGAAAGAACTGAGAATGAAACTCATGGAAGCTGAGAACGGCAAGGAAGTAGAGTCTATTCTTAAAACATTTTCACTTGGCGGTGAGGAATGGGGTGGGGCCCATTCCGCAAGACTTTTTGAGAGATTTTATGAGCGGTGAGCGAAATAAAATATCCAAAAAGTAACGGCTCCTGTAAGGAGAAACCGCCAAGTGAAAATTGGGGTAAAAAATAAAGGGGCGGATTAAATCCGCCCCTTTGCTTTATTTATCGTTTTGTTTTTCCAAGGAATCTTTGGCAAGACCGCCGAAAGTGAAATAAATGACTTCCCATCCTAACCATAAAATCCATAAGAACATAGTGATAACAAGAAGGGATATCCACGATGTATAATGAAACATGGACATTTTCTCGTTCATTCCTTTTTCCAATGTTTCGCCGTAAAGATTCCAGCCTCCTGCAAGAAATCGTCGAAGACGAGAATATGAAGAATCGTGGTCATTCATATACTTTATATACGCGTATCCAACGTTGAAATACAGGCCCGTCAGAAGAACGATTACTACCGCGAACGAAATATCAGTGTACATTTTTATACTCCTGTTGTTGTCAAAATCTATTTTTTATAATATCACATTTATAATAAAAAGTCAAACAAAAGTGTTGACTTTCTTTTTGAAAAGTGGTTAACTGCAAGCAGAATTTCGTATTTTGAAAACGAAATAATTGGACTATTTTTCGCTCGTCATTCCGGCCTTTGAGGCGGAATCTACGGCGTTGACGACGAACGTGGATCCCGGGTCTCGGCCCGGGATGACGGCGAAGAATATGATATATGACAACTAATGGAGGAAATATGAGATATATTCCTGCAACACAACAAGACCGTGCGGAAATGCTCGAAAAGATCGGCGTGAAAAGCGTTGATGAACTTTTTGAACAGATACCGAAAGAGTTTCGACTCACACAACCGTTGAATCTTCCCAAGCCACTTCCTGAAATGGAATTGACGGCGCTGATGGAACAATTTGCGAAAGAAGGCGAAGTCGCTGCGGGTAAAACGTCCTTTTTGGGCGGAGGCATCAATCGCCATTATGTGCCCGCGACCGTTTCGTCGCTTGTTTCTCGCGGAGAGTTTTTGACGGCGTATACGCCGTATCAACCCGAAGCTTCTCAAGGAACGCTTCAGGCGCTCTACGAATTTCAAACCTATATTGCCATGCTTTCCGGCATGGACGTATCAAATGCCTCGCTGTATGACGGCGCGACCGCAACCGCGGAAGCGGTGCTTATGGCGAAGAGGATCAACAAAAAAGGGAATACGGTTTATGTTTCCCGCGCTCTTCATCCGCATTATCGCGCAACCCTGCCGACCTATCTCAATGATATCGGCGTGGCGATACGTGAACTGCCGTTTGATGCAAAGACCGGCAAAACAATATACGATGTTGAGCGGATGAAAGATGCGCTTTGCGTCGTTGCTGGATATCCGAACTACTTTGGTATCATTGAAGACCTGAAAGAAGCAAGAGAAGTTGCGACGAAAGTCGGAGCACTTCTCATTTCGGTTACCACTGAAGCGCTCGCTTTGGCGTTGCTGAAACCCCCCGGAGAATTCGGGGTTGATATTTTTGTCGGAGAAGGACAGTCTTTCGGACTTCCTCCTTCATTCGGCGGTCCGTTGCTTGGTCTTATTGCTACGAAAGATGCGCACGTACGGCAATTGCCGGGACGGCTCATCGGGCGGGGAAAAGACAAGAACGGAAAAGATGCCTTCGTGATTGTTATCGCGACGCGCGAACAGCACATCAAAAGGGAAAAAGCGACCTCAAACATTTGCACCAATGAAGCGCTCTGCGCGACGACGGCCGCAATGTACTTGACCGCTTATGGAAAAACCGGGTTAGCAAATTTAGCGAAGTTGAACGCGGTAAAAGCGTTTAGACTTCGTCAACAGCTGTTTTCTGAAAACCTTGCTTTTTCCGGTCCGACATTTAACGAGTTCGTTGTTCGTACTAAACTTTACGGTCCAGAACTTCTTGAGCGTTTAAAAGCGCGTGGAATATTTGGCGGTATTGCTTTGGTCGGCAATTACCCTACTATGAAAAACGATGTCCTTGTTTCTGTGACGGAAATGAATACGCATAAAAGCATGATGGAATTCGTGAATGCTTTCAGAGAGGTGACGAAATGATACACGGTTCAGAAAAACTTATCTTTGAACAGGGGCGCGCCGGACGAGTCGGGGTTGATGTGGAAGACGTTTGCCTTATCGAACTTGATGCTGCATTACCCGAGGAACTTCGCCGGGGACCGCTGGCAGATTTCCCTGAAGTGTCCGAACCGGAAATGGTTCGGCACTATACTCGACTTTCACAGCGGAATGTCGGCATTGATGATACGTTCTATCCGCTCGGTTCTTGTACGATGAAATACAATCCGCGGATGAACGAAACGGTTGCGGGAATGAAAGGCTTTGCTTGGCTTCATCCCGCTATGCCTGTTTCTGAAACGCAAAATGCATTCCGAATCCTTTGGGAATTGGAACAAATGCTCAAAGAAATTTGCGGCATGGACGCGTTCACGTTGAATCCCGTTGCCGGAGCGCACGGAGAGTTGACCGGTCTGAAAGTTATCCGTGCCGCAATTCGCGCGCGCGGAGAAAAAAGAGACAAGGTACTCATTCCAACTTCGGCTCATGGTACGAATCCGGCGAGCGCGATGCTGGCCGGATTTACTCCGATCAATATTGAAGTGAATCCTGACGGTTCCGTTAATCTGGAAGCGCTTGAAAAAGTATTGGATGAAAATGTCGCGGCGATGATGATCACTAATCCGAGCACGCTCGGTTTGTTTGAAATAAACATCAAAAAGATTGCCGACATGTTGCACGCGAAAGGCGCATTTCTTTATTGCGACGGAGCGAATTTGAATGCTCTCGTCGGGATAACCCGTCCGGGAGATATGGGTTTTGACGTGATCCAAACAAACACGCACAAAACTTTCTCCACTCCTCACGGAGGCGGCGGTCCGGGCGCAGGTCCTGTCGGGGTGAAAGGAGAACTTACTCCTTTCTTGCCTTATCCTCGCATTGAAAAATTTGGCAAGGATTCTTACGGCAATGATTTTTTCATTCCGATGACTGAGGGACGATCAATCGGACGGATACATTCCTACTATGGAAATTTCCTGGTACTGCTCCGCGCGTATGTTTATTTGCGTACGATGGGGGCGAGAGGTCTTCGCGAAGTGGCGGAAGCGGCGGTGCTGAATGCGAATTATCTTCGAGTTTCGCTTCGCGATGTTGGTTATCGCGTCGCATTTGACCGACCCTGCATGCACGAATGTTTGATTACCGACGAAAATATGCCGAAAGGCGTGGTAACGATGGATATCGCCAAGCGGCTGATAGACAAAGGGTTCCACCCGATGACGGTATATTTCCCGCTCACGGTTCACGACGCGATGCTGATCGAACCGACCGAAACGGAAACGAAAGAAACGCTGGACGCGTTCATTCGGGCGATGGGAGAAATCGCCGAAGAAGCGAAGGCTGCTCCGGAACTTCTTCATGACGCGCCGCATGTCACTCCTGTGCAAAGGGTGGATGATGTTGATGCGAACAGACCGAAGAACCTGAACATGAAATGGGAAGTTTTTTGCGGGATCTGTTCGTAAAGAGAGTTAACTAAAAAAGCAACGGGCACCAAATGGTGCCCGTTTTTTTATTCCATTTTAATTTTGAGTTTGTTATATAAAATTATTGTTGCGAAAATTGATATAAGAAAACCTATCGTATGCCCATAGAGGAAAAGTACTCCGCCTATAAATACTATTAACAATAGCAGCGCTGTCATTTTTATTTTTAATGCTTCCTATAATAAACAACAAATTTCTTTCTGCATATTAGTATGCAAATTGGTTATTGTCAACTCGCCTTAAAAATGCTATAATAGCTAAGGTTCTCGTATCGGATAGTTGCCCCGATCCGCCAGATGGCGGAGAGGGGAGGAAAGTCCGAACACACACGGTTGTCACAAGCGACCGTAACATGGTAGCGGGTAACGCCCGCACGGAGTGATCCGCGAGATGCGAGCAGAGACGGTTTGTTTTGAAAAGAACAAACCGCCCTTCGTAGCCTTTGGCGAAGAAGGGCGAGCTTCATTGGAAACTTTGAAGGTGAAACGGCTAAATTCTTACCGGTGTGCAAGGCCGTGCCATCGTTTGCGGAACGACGGAAGCACCAAATTAAAAAACTCAAGTTCCAAATAAATTCCAATATATAAATTCAAAATCTTAAATGTTTGAGGTTTGAAATTTTAATTTTGAGATTTATTTGGAGCTTGTAATTTTGGATTTGTGATTTCCGCCGTTCCGCGGCGGTGGAGTGCCGCTAGAGGGTTATGGCAACATAACTCCCAGATAAATAACTATCGTTCGTCTTCGGACGGATACAGAATTCGGCTTATAGATACGAGAACCAATAAAAATCACTTGGCGGTGAAACCGCCAAGTGATTTTTATTTATTGACACAAACGATTGATTTGTGGTACAAATTGTGAGGGTTTTTCTTTTATTGAAAGAGGTAGAGAATGTTATTTGGCTTACTGTTGGGTTTTGCAATTTTCATAACGATTTGTTTTTTTCATCCGCATTATATGGAATACCTGCTCTGGTATTGGAACGGCGGTTCTTCTCGGGCTCTTGATTATGCCGGAGTATCGTCATTCGCCGAGTTTTATAACTTGGAAAAAGAAGTTATCGCTTCGGAAGCGATAGCGGTCAGAAAGGGGACATGTATTGTCGCCGACGTTGATGAAGACGGCGCGTTTGATCGGGAAGAAATTATTTTCCAATACATCGCGGAAATGGATGCAAATGAAATTTCTTTAGATCAGAGAAAACATTATTCTCTCCGCCGAATGCATTTTTGCGAAGAAAAAGGCGAATTTTTTCCTTATCGGGAATATGGTTTTACTCGCTTTGATCTTGGACTTTGCAGATTCTTTATGAATCTTCGGCTATTTTGGTACCGAACAACGCATCTTCCGATAAGGGCTTCGCTCATTATACCGAAAGAAATGAGAGTTTTGGATCTTTCTCTTTTGAAGGATTTTCGCGTCGGATCGCAGATCGTGGTTTCTTTGGGGGCAGACGAAACGCTGAATCGTTACGCCGAAGCGCGCGATTGCAGGGGTATCCCCATCAAGGTCTACGTGCGGTAATAAGAAATAGCGGGCGCTCCGAGAAATCGGAGCGCTTTTTCTTTAGTTTTCCCCTTTTTACTCTCTTTACGTTGAAACATCTCATGCGGTATACTATACGCATGGAAAGTCTTTTAAAATCCGATATATTTTTTTTCGTTACCACACTGTGCGTTTTTTCGGTAACGGTGCTTTTGCTCATGATCCTCATGCATGTGCTGCACATCGTAAAAAAAGTTCGAAAATACTTTGACTGTCTTTCCAACGAAGCCGACGGCTTTCTGAAAGATCTTTCGGATCTTCGCGTCATCCTCCGAGAAAATCAGTTCGGTTTCAAACCCGTTTTTGAGGCCATCAAGACGAAAGCGGAAGCGTTTACGGCGAAAACCAAACCGAAGAGGAAACCAAAAGCGTCAGAAGAAAAAGTTTAATGTATTATTAATTTAACCACATAAGGATATATGGCAGGAAAAAAGAAACCGGAGTCGCATGGAATGGGACTTCCTCTGGCCGCGGGAGCTATCGCGGGATTGGCAGGAGCATACTTTTTGTATGGTCAAGGAAAGGAATCTGCGAAAAACAGAAAGAAAATAAAAAGCTGGGTAATCAAAGCGAAGGGCGAGGCATTGGAGAAATTGGAAAAAATGAAAGAGATGGATGAGGAAGCGTATCACAAAGTCATGGACGGCATTGCCGAGAAATATGGAAAAGTAAAAGACGTTGACCCCGCGGAAGTTGAAGCGCTCGTCAAAGACCTGAAAAGGCACTGGAAGAGCATGGTAAGAGATCTCCAACCGAAGAAGAAGGCGCCGAAAAAGAAACCGGCTCCGAAAGCAAAGCCCGCTGTTGCGGAAACCGCGGCTGCTCCGGAGGCGGTTTAATGCAGAGATTTTATTCGTTAACAAAATGGACATATGGACGACGATTTGAATGAGGTTTTTGATGATGACGAAACCTCCAACGATCCGAAAGTATGCACCGAGTGCGAACGCGAGTTTGAGGGCGAAGGAGATAAATGCCCTGATTGCGAAAGCGAGAGCGTTCCCGACGATATGGAATAATAGAGGAAACACCCCGACACTGTCGGGGTGTTTTTCAGCTCGGGGATTTTCTGATATACTTTACGCATGTCTGAAACAGCACTCTATAGAAAATATCGCCCGCATAATTTCAAGGGAATTTTGGGGCAAGATCATATCGTTCGTCCGCTTGAGGGAGCGATAAAAGGAGATTCCATTTCGCATGCATATTTATTCTGCGGAACGAGAGGAACCGGAAAAACTTCCATCGCGAGAATTTTTGCGAAAGAGATAGGATGCGGGGCAAGCGATCTGTATGAAATTGATGCCGCTTCCAATCGTGGAATTGACGATATTCGCGAACTTCGCGAAGCGGTAAAAACTTTTCCTTTTGAAGGGAAGTATAAAGTCTACATTATTGACGAGGTGCACATGCTCACGAAAGAGGCGTTCAACGCGCTTTTGAAAACATTGGAAGAACCTCCCTCGCACGCCGTTTTTATTCTCGCCACGACCGAACTTCATAAACTACCGGATACAGTTGTTTCGCGATGCCAATTATTTAATTTCAAGAAACCGCCCAAAGAGATACTGAAAGAACTCGTCATGGAGGTCGCCAAAAAAGAAGGACGTTCTTTGGATGGCGCTTCGGCGGATATTATCGCTCTTTTGGGAGACGGAAGTTTCCGCGATACGCTCGTGACACTTCAGAAAGTGCTCTCTTCTTCAGAGGAGAAAAAAGTGACGGCGGACGAAACGGAGCGCATTACCGGTATTCCGAAAAGCGCTTTAGTGAATGACTTTCTTTCCGCTCTCAACGAAAAGGATATACCCAAAGCCTATGCGACGCTCCGGCAAGTTACCGATGAAAATATAGACGTGGCGGTTTTTCTCAAACTCGTTCTGACGAAGCTTCGCGCTCTCATGCTGATACGGCTTGCTCCCGGCATGCGTTCTTCCATCACTGATGATTTTACAGTAGAAGACTTCGCTTTCCTTTCCGAACTTCCCGTCAATAAAGACCTGCGACTCTCGGAATTGCTTCTTTCTCTCTTGCGGGCTTCGGAGATGGTGGGGAAGTCGTTTATTCCCGAACTGCCTTTGGAATTGGCAATCGCGGGATTGTTTGAAAAATAAAAAAATGAGCGCTCTTAAAAAAGATGTTTTAAAACGGTTCTATTTCGTCCGACACGGGCAGACGAAAGACAATGCGAGCAATGTCTATCAAAGCAAGGATGACGAATTGAACGAGAACGGAAGGAAACAGGCAACGCTTGTCGCGGAGCGTTTTGCCGCCATAACCGCTGATGTCATTATCTCCAGCGATTTTAACCGCGCACTGGAAACGGCGGAAGCTCTTGTCGGAAGTACCGGATTGCCGCTTATAGAATCGCCTCTTTTTGAAGAGATACGCCGGCCATCCGATCTTATCGGTCAAGACAAAAAATTGCCGAGTTCCAAACTGATAATGGACGAAATAATAGAGAACGAGTTGCGGAAAGATTGGCATCATACGGACGAAGAAAATCTTTTTGAGGCGATTGCTCGGGCAAGGGAAGCGTTGGAATATCTTTGCCGTCGGCCCGAGGAAAGGATTGTCGTGGTGGCGCATGAAATGTTCATTAAGATGCTTTTGGCCGGCATGGCGGTGGAAGACGACGAAAACGCCATAAAATTCTATCGCATGATGCGGTATTTCATGATCGGAGACAATACGGGAATTACTATCGCCGAGTACGGAAATTTTCCGAACGGAAATAAGTTCAGGCTGAGAATATGGAACGACCACGCGCATTTGGGATAAAATACAAAAGCCGGCCACTCTGCCGGATTTTTTTATTTATCGTATAACCCGAGCGCTTCGCGTATCTTTTGTATGAGGCTTTTCTCTTTTTCTTTTTGTTCTTTTACACCATACAACCCGCCTTCTTCTTCGTTTTCTTCCTGCGGTATTTTTGCGTGTTTGAAGAGTTCCGGAAACTTTTCTTCCAGCGAAAGAGCTAACGGGCTTCCGAGCCCTCCTTTTGCGTGATATTCTTTCGCTTCTTTTTCGGTTATTGCTCCGACTAACTTCTCCATGGCCGCAACCCGATGCTCGTCAAATGGGGCATTGTCATACGCGTGCATAAGCGCTTTCAAATCTTTTGCTTCGGCAAGTTCTTTGTCGGTAAGCATATCCCATTTGGCGCGTATCCTTTCCTGAGCGGATTCGTGATATTCTTGAACTTTTTTTGTCGCGAGCGGGCTGAATTCGTGTATGTCTTCAATCGGAACATGATGAATAAGTTCATTCATTTCGTCCGTGGTGGCCGCCGCATCAAGCGCCTTATTCCACGACGTTTTGTAGGCCTCCAATTTTTCAGCATCGTCGTGATGGTCGGAAAAATCTTTGTGGACCGCAATGACTGCGCTCAAAAGATTATTCCAATTTTCCACGTCGGGAGTTCTTTCCAAAGAAATTTTTTCTTTCATCCTATTATTATATTCCGTCTAAAAATGAACGGCAAGAGATTCCACTTGGCGGTTTCACCGCCAAGTGGAAGGAATTGTTTTTTGGCGTTATTTATTGTATGATAAAACGGAGTAAAACATTAGGGGATCGTCTAACGGTAGGACAGCAGCCTTTGAAGCTGTTAATCTAGGTTCGATTCCTAGTCCCCTAGCAGCAAAACACCGCCTTGCAAAGGAGTATCTTTTGCAAGGCGGTGTTTTTATGTTTACTAAAATAATGTTGATAGGTATGGCAAAAAAGCCTCTTCGTGAATTTTTTGAAAAGCATGTTGATGGTACTGCAGAAAAGATGAAAGTAGCGGATGTAAAATTACATTTGTGTAATCTTACGAATATCGTTGCTGTCGTTCTCGGCTTGGAAAATGAAAAAACACACAAGGTTCATATTACTGCCCGGGCCTTAAAACATTTGTATGACAAAAAACCTGCGGAAGAATTTTTTCAATTACTTGACGGACTTGATGAAGTGACCAGGTTACCTCTCCATGTTTATGAAAATAAAAAAGGGAAAAGAGGAGCTTTTTGCCTTGTTGGGGAGTATGGAGGCGCTGAATATATTTGCGCGATTGAAGTTGTTAATGCTCAATTTCTTGGAGAAAAGGATGAGTTTATACAAAAAAACGCTATTGAGTTACAAATAGCGACAGGGTTTAGAAATAGAGATAAAAACTATCTTAATAAGTGTACTCTCTTGTGGAGCTGGAGGGACGGCAACCCCCCATCGTAGCGCGTTGGATGTCCTCCGAAGAGGTCTACTAACGCCCCGCAGTAGAGCCGAATTCCTGACTTTCAGCTCCACAAGAGAAAACACTTACAATGTGATTATAGACTGATTTTCAATAAAAATCAATAGTTTATCCACAAAATGACTGCTTCCGAAAGTTATTTAGGATTCTTTTTGTTTGGATTTTGCAGAGTTTCTTTTATTTGCTTTCTTTTTTCTGGGTCTTTTTCGGTGAAGTAGGAGATTATTATTTTGTTTTTTTCTAAAATTTCGGGCAAGCCGGCATCGGGGGTCATTTGGGAGAGGATCTCTAAAGAACCTTCTCCGTAGAATTTTTCAATATCGCGGAGGGACATGATTGATCCGCTTATGTAATTCGCTGCAAGTTTTTTCCAGAGTTCTCCAATCTTTTCGTCATTGCCTCCGCTCATATCAAGAATAATGGTGTAGAGAAGTTGTCGTTCCAGCGGGTAGGATATGTTCCATTCTTTTTTGAGTTCATCTTGGTCAATGTTTGGGAAGAGTTCGTCGTAATGCTGTTTCATGCATTCTCTCGCCAATTCTTCGGTTACGGCTTCGTTAAAACCGTTGAATTGGTCTTTGTCTTCGCTTTGGCTGTCGTAAAATGAGGCGTAACCGCTTTTCCCGATCAAGCGGCTGTCAAAATTTTCGTTTTCTTTGGTCAGAAAACCGTAATTCATGCTCGCGGCATGGAAGAATTCATGGATAAGCGCGTGCATGAAAGATTCTTTGTTTTTCACGAGTCCTTCGCTTATGACGATGTTGCCTCCGATAATTTTATGGAAGGCCTGTCCTTTTCCGATTTTGATAGATTCCTGTTCCGCTCCGTCTGACGAGTTTCTTGTGACCGTTCTGTTTTTTGCCAATAAAACCAAATCGGGATTCATGGAAAAATTGTTTTCTATTCCCAGCCTGGCGAGCGTATCGGACACGACTTTTGACGCTTCTGTAATGGCGGCGATATGTTCGGGAGTTTTTGTTATTTCATTCTTTGGAAGCATATCCGTCAACTCCAGCGCTTGCCGTTCGGAAACTTCTTCCGGGTCTTGTTTTCCAAAATTTATCTCAAATTTTTTCATAATGGCAGTGTATCATATTCTATGAGAACGAACCAATGTTTTTTCTTGTTTAAAATTGTTTGCAACTCTTTTCGTTTCGTACGATAATGTTGGTATGGAAAATGATATTCAATTTTATCGCGAAGAAATGGAGAAAACGATTGCTTATTTAAAGGGGAAGAAAAAAGTTTTGTTTTTGACGACTTCCAATCGGTGGAGCGGGGAACATGGGGGCGAGATGGCGAAAAGCACGCAACTGGCCCGCAGGATAGCCGAGAAAGTGGGAGGGGTGGAAGTGATAGACATTCCCGCTTTGAAGATCCACCCTTGCGAGGGAAATGTCTCTACTGCGCGAGGAAATCGGTGCGGACTTCTGGAGGCGAAACTGAACGATCCGGAGAAAAATCCGAGCGGATTCCATCGGTGCTGGGCGAGCATCAATAATTCTGATGATGAGCTCTGGAAAGTAAGCAAACCGCTTTTGGAGGCCGATTGCGTAGTCTTTTTCGGTTCGGTGCGGTGGGGACAATTGAATTCTTTTTATCAGAAACTGATAGAACGGCTGACGTGGATTGAGAATCGTCACTCAACGCTTGGAGAAAATTCTTTGCTGGAAAAAACCGAGGCGGGACTAATCGTGGTTGGGCAGAATTGGAACGGGAAAAATATCATGAAGATGCAGAAACAGGTTCTTTCCTTCTTCGGTTTTCAGGTAAAAGATGAACTATGCTGGAATTGGCAGTTTACGGAGGATGAGAATGACGAGAGCATGGAGTCGTATAATGCGGCGATAGGGGAATTTAAGAAAACATTTTTATAGCATGCAAAAACGCCCCGATCTCTCGGGACGTTTGTTTTTATTCTTCTTGCGAGGTTTTCCACACATTCGCCATGTCGCGGAACTGTATGTATTTTTCAGTTGAGAATACGGCGTGGCGGTACAGCGTTTCAACGGTAACGGCTCCGCGGCTTATGAGTCTGCCGCTTATCAATGGAACTACCGCTCCTTTGTTTTCGTCTATCAGCAAGGGGACGATAACTTGTCCGAGAGGAAATACGACTTTCTCGTGTTTCGTAAGCTCAAAACTTACCATCGCGCTGGCGGCGCATCTTCTTGCGTGAGCCAGCAAACCTTCGGGGCCGGAAAATATGGCGCCTTCGGATATATGTTTCGCCGCTTCTTTGTGCTCGGCGGAAAGAGGATGTATTTCCAGTATATCTATGCCGGCATCTTCCGCGAGTTTTTGCGATTCGGCGGTGAGGTCGGCTCTTGATTCAATAAAAAACGGAGTTGTTTCTTCGGCGCTCACGGGATACTCCTATAAAAAAATGAAGGGAATTTCTGTGTTTAATTTACATTGTATTTGGTAATTTGTCAAGTTTCTTATATCTCGCGGATGAAGGCTTGGTCAAAGTCTATGAGGTAGATTCTTGGCTTTTTTGTGAAATCGGCTTTTCCGGATTCGTCACGGAAGAAGCGGAGGCAGAAGTTGTTGTCATGGGTGTGGCCGTGCGAAATTTTGTTTTTCCTGAGAACCATCAATATTTTTTCTCGGTCGGATTCCAGTTCTAGCCAAAAATTTCCGCCCATTTCTTCCCATTGCGCAAGGCTCAAATCAAGAACTCCGCTGTAAACATCCACGGTTTCATCTTTGTTTACCTTGAATGATTGTATCGGTTCAATGGGGACGTACTCAAAGCCGGCGTTTTTCCAGAGGTCATGATCTTCGTACAATTTTTGCCACGCGAGAAACGGGTCAATGTCTATTCGGTGGAGAACGGTTTTATCTTTCAATTCTCCTCCGACTAAGGTAAGCTCGGACCCCGTCTTTTCAAATTTATTCCTTGAAAATGTCTCTTTTGAGGTTTCTCCTGTTTTATAGAGAGGCGGTTCTATCAGAAGATTTCCCATTTTTTCTTTGGCGATTTCAAAGAGGGGTTCTTTGTCCTGTTCGGAAACATTCTCTATCATGGAAGCGTAGGCTTTCTGAACTTCCGGGTTATGACTTCTCAATCCTCTTTCTATAAGAGCGGACATTTTTTCTCTTGGAAAGTATTTCATCATCCAGGCGTATTCTTTCTGGTTTTTTTCATTACCCTCAGTAAAGCTCTGCTCTAACATGGAAGCCATATGTTCTTTAATCTTATTCCGGCTTTCCGATGGAACGTAAGAAATTTTCGGCGCGCATATTTTTTGAATTTCCGGCGTTCCGTTGGAAAGAGCGAGTTTAATAAGATCGGCCTTTTCTGTCGCATCGGCATACTCAATCGCATGAGCGCTTTCTTTTTGAACTTCTGGATCTTGGCTTTGAAGGCCGAGAATGATAAGAGAAACCCTTTTTTCTTTTGGCACATCTCCTATCATGGAAGCGCATTTTACTTGGACTTCCGGACTGTTGTTTTTTAGCCCCGCTTCTATGATGGAAGCTTTTTTGTCATCCGATGCATACCAAAACATATCCGCATACTGTATCCGGTCTTCTTCTTTTTCCGACGCAAAGCCTTTTTCTATAACGGAAGAAACTTTTTTGCGAAGATCCTCGCGTTTTTCCGCCGGAGCATAGAGAATCATAATGGCGTATTGCAATTGATCTTCTTTTGTCCCGGTTTCAAGTCCTTTTTCTATGAGATCGGTAATTTTTTCCAGTAACGGTTTGCGTTCTTCGTCCGGAACATAAGAAATAAACGAAGCGGACTTTTGTTGAATTTCCGCATTATG
>CALREZ010000020.1 GCA_943356445.1 Candidatus Nomurabacteria bacterium | reverse complement strand
ATGCTTCTGTTTCTCTTGTTGAAGAGATGGTTTCTCCGACACTGATTGAACCTGAAGCGACGCCGGAGGTTGTTTCTCCATTGGAGGTTCCAGAGGAAGCTCTGGAGAAGGCAACAGAACAACAAGTGAAACCGGATGTTGTAACGGAAACGTTCGGAGAATGATTTTTTATGATAGCAAAAGCGCCCCGATTGTTCGGGGCGCATTTTTTTTTGCGCCTGTGGATAAAAATTGTATTTTTTGCTTTGACAACATTGTATAATTAACTAGCGTATTACCTTTTATCATTTAATAGTAAATATATTTATATGAATAAAAAAACAGTTTTATATTTTGTTTTACCGATCGCTTTCGGCGGCGCATATGTTGCCTTGGCGCAAGAAGGTGCCGCCGTAACTTCGGCAACGCCGACGGTTGTTTCCGAACCCGTCACGGCTATCGCGCCGGTTCCTCTGACGGAAGGAACTCAGCCGGCGAATATCGTTTCGTCTCCTCAACAGGAAGAGAAACAAATGATTCTTGAAGTCGGTCCGGAAGGGAAGGTCTTTCTGAGAGGAATAATCAATTCCGTGTCTGCGGGGGTCATTACCGTAAAAGGCTGGGGCGGAGTGTGGACGGTGAACATCCCCGTCGGCGCGCAGATTTTGCCCGAAGTCGTTCATAAAGATATTACCAAATTCAAAGTTGGAGATTATGTCGGCGTGCAAGGAAGAGTGATAACTTCTGAAAGCTGGACGATTAACGCTTTCTTGGTTCGCGATCGGACGAGAGAGACGATAATGCCTTTAAAGCAAGAACAGAAGAGTCAAAAAGTTGAAATGAAAAAAGAACAAGGGCAAACGGGCGGGGGAATGAATCAGGAACAGCAAAAGAGGCCGGAAGCGAACGCTGCTTTTAAACCAACGGTGTTGCCGCAAAAAATTCAAGGAATCTTTTCCGCTATGAAAGACAGAATCGGACAGTTCATAAAACCGCAACCAGCGGCGCAACCGACGACTGAATCATCCGCTACGGTCGCCCCAACCCCGACAACGCCTTCAATACAATAAAAATATGAAGAAATATCTCTCGCTCGTTATTTTATCCGCTGTTTTCGGAGCGTATCATTTTGCGCTTGCCGATGCGCAGACCTACACCGTAAATCTTAAAATGGACGGCGTTGATTATCCACAACCGATGCCATACGGGTCAACTCCAACCTTAACATGGACGACCACGGATGTTTCTTCTTGCACCGCATCGCAGACAGGCTCTCCTGTAATCACGGGCTGGAATGGAAGCGTGAGCTCTTCGGGGACATTGAAGCTCCCCAATCTGACGAATGATACGACCTTTACCATAACGTGCCAAAACACGGGAA
Source organism: Candidatus Nomurabacteria bacterium (assembly GCA_943356445.1). Taxonomy (GTDB): domain Bacteria; phylum Patescibacteriota; class Minisyncoccia; order Phycocordibacterales; family CAIJYI01; genus CAIJYI01. The sequence goes on along the minus strand of CALREZ010000020.1, from coordinate 19,242 downwards.
ATACGGCGACCGTTACCGACAGCATTCGCGTGAGCATAGGGTTTTTTGTAAAGCCTTCTCTTATGGGAATCAGCAGCAAGGAAAATGGCGGGAAAATTATTCAGGGAACAACCGCCTATGTTCAAGGAAAAGGATTTCTTCCCACGGATAATATCCTGAATATCGGAACCCTGATCAGCTCTCCGGAGTTTACTATTAACGCTTCCAGCATTGATGATAAAAATCTGTCGTTTACCGTTCCGAATCTGAATCCCGGAACGTATAGTTTTTGGCTGAAAAACTGGAACGGTATGAGTGAACTTCAAATGATTACTATCGTGAGTTCTTCCACTCCGGTTCAGACTCCGACAGTTCCCGCCGCAACGCCGGCACCGGTATTAACGCCTGCTCCTGTTTTGGTTCCTTCGCCTGTTGTTTCGGCTTCGGTTTCGTTGCCGTGCACTTCTCTTACTCGCGATCTGAAATACCAATCCAGAGACTCCAATACTGCCGGAGGGGTTTCTTCTCTCCAATCATTTCTGCAAAAAAAAGGCGCGCTCAATTCCGAACCGACGGGATATTTTGGAGCGATGACTCTCGCGGCCGTAAAGAAATTCCAAAGCGATAATCTTATTTCTCCGACCGGTTTTATCGGCCCGCTGACAAGAGCGAAAATAAAAGCGCTGAGCTGCCAATAAAATAAAAATTCTTTATTAAAAAAAGGGAGGACATATGTCCTCCCTTTGTGTGTTAGCTGGTGATTTGCAGTCTCAGCTTGTCTATATTTCGGCTCACGGTCTGCATTAAGCTCGCCAATTCGCCGGAATGGAAAGGAATAAGCCCGCCGGCTTTTCCGTTTAAGACGATTAACGGGTCGTTGAGATAGGCGTTGCTGGTCTCAATGTTCCGAATGATGTCATCCAACTGCGCGACTGATTGTTTCGCTCTCAATACTTCGTTGAAGTCAATGCGGGCCGCATGCAGGATTTGGAGCGTTACGTAGAGGTTTCCTTGGGCTTCGTAATAGTTGTCGTCTATTTTATCCCAAGGAATTATTTTTTGCGGAATTGCCCCGTCTCTATGCACGATCGTGCCCGCGCTGTTTCCCGCATCTTCAAGTCTTTGAGATGTCCCCGCGAGTCCGGAAGAGATTTTTTCCAGAAGCTTATCAAGGTTGTACGTCGTCGGGTATATTCTCGCATTACCCATTTTAACGTCTGCGAGATAGTTTTTCAGAGAAACAATACCTTCCATGTACATGGCTTCGGTACTTTTGAAAATCCATTTGTCGGAAGTGTAAGCAAATTGGTTATAGGAATTAACGACATTTCCATCAAGATAATCATTTGCCGTTTTTCTGGTAAGATGCTCGCGTAATTCTTCCAAGATCCGGCGGTACATCATAAGTTCGCCGACCCCAAAATTTCGCGGATTGTCCAAACCGACGTAGGGCGTTCTGGATGATGATATGAAGAGGTCATTGTCTTGCCAGTTCGTTAGCATGACTTCGCCCACTTTCACCATCGTCGTCGCCAGCGCTTCTCCCGGAACTGTTTTTTCCTGGGAAATGTTCTTCGGATAAATGACGCTGTAATAGTTGTAAGCATACGTGCCGATCCATACGGCCGGGTAGGTCGTCAGAAGCGGTCCAGCGAGGCAAGCCAGAAGGATAAGAATGATCACGGGAGACGCGGCGGCGCGATACCGCCAGTCATCGGTGCCAAATCTCCACCAGCGCAAGGTGCTTGGTATTTGACGCCATGGCCAACTAATGGATTTCCAGCTGAATAAAAGGTGAAGCATTCGGCCAAGCATCCCTCGGAAGCGGCTTCCTTGGATTTTTTGAGCTTTTTTCAGATCTGTCATGGGGCTCAACCTCCTTTTTTGGTTGATTGTATAAGAACATGTCCTGACATGAGTTGTACTACATATTAACAAATAAGGCAAGGGAGAGCCTAATCGTTTTTTTATTACCGTATTCCCGAATCGCAGGAGAGATCAAGACTGGTAATTTTTGACGGGGTTATAGTTATGTTTTTTGTTTCGCATCGGGGCAAAACGGAACCGCCGACGGGTTGGATGGCGTATTCTCCCGGCGGGAGCATTATGGCATACGCCCCGTTCTTATCGCTTTCGGTCGTTGCAAAAGGCGAACTTTTCGGACTTCCGACGGCGATGACCTGAACGGTGGTTGCATAGGGTCTATCATCACAGGAAGTGTCTCCTGCGCGCATAACGGGGCACGTAGGGCCGATCGTGACCTTTCCCTCAACTCCGGAATTAAAAGGCAAAATGGTTTTCGGGCAAGGCGCGAACTCGCAATTTTTTCCGGTTCGGCCGACGGCGGAACCGTCGGGACAAAGCTTCGCTTCTTGCGTGCAAGCGACGGGTGAATTCGTATTTTTTTCAAATACAATAGGAATCTCAAGAGCATTATCGTTTTCGGGAAGTCCTGACGGGTTATCTTTCCGGAGAATGAGGCTTCCTCTCTTGCTGTATGCGTTTTTGTCAGCCGTGAAATTCAAGCTGGCGGTGAATGGAACAAAGTCGTTCGTCATCCAATCGCTTTTCGCTTGCGCTATTCCTTGCGCGATAATTTTTCCGTCCCAATCCGTGAGAACCACCGGGAAGCTCGCTTCAAAAAACCAAGAACCCCTTGCTTCTCCTTTTATTATAAGCGGGCTGCTAATAGTCTGATTCGGAATCGGAGTCTGAACGCGGATCAAATTTGCTTTAGAAGTATCGCCGCCGGTCGCCCACTCTACCTTCACAATTCCCGGTATCTGCAAAAGATTGGTTTCTACCAAAGGCTTGCAGCTGCACATCACGATAGACACTCCCGCCCACCCGTCAAAAGGAGGAATGGAAACCACTCCGTCTTTTTCCGTCATATCAAGCTGATCCATGACCGTCCGGCACATTCCCGTAGCGGCTAAATGAATCGTTTCTTTTGCAATCTGTATCTTTGTCGGATTTGCTTCTTTTGCACGGGCTGTTTTTTTAATCGTGATAGTCTTTTGATAACCCGAACTATCCATATCGGAACCATTGCAGTACTTTGCCGGGTCGGAAGCAGAAACGAGATAGGTGATGGTTTCGGCCGGAGGCGTATTTGTGCTGCGATAGATGACATATCTTCCGATACCTGCGAGAACGAGAATGATAAAAATTAAAATCCAAGTTTTGTTGTTCATAACTCCATTTTACTCCGGAAAAGGCGGAGAGTATAGAGTTTAAAAAAGCCCCGACAATATCGGGGCTTGGAATTTTTTCTTACGTTGTTGCAAAAGGAGAAAGCGCTTCTTGTATCGTTTTGGCCAACCGGTCGTGATTCGGCAGGTCTGCCTCCAATTTTTGAATGATCATTTTGCAGATTTCGTCTTTGAATTGGTGGAATACGAGGAGAGCGCAAATTCTTTCCATAAGAACGCGGTCTTTTGTTCCGGCAGAAAAGGATGAGCGGGAACCGATGAAATCAACGTGGAAGGTCCCGCTTTCTTCAACCGTGAAAATGATTTTTTGTTTTTTCAGCCTGTTCCATACGATGCGGAGCAAGCCCGTTTCGTCGGAACGTATCGCATAATAGTAGTCGCGGTAGCCGAGGTCTGCGGAAATTTTCCCCGCGATTCTCGGCCAATTCGGTATCTTGAGATGTTCCGGAACTTTTATCTCTTTGAGAGAAATCTCCGAAAGAAAATCAAGGAACGGCTGCATGTCGTCGTTGTTCATATCATTCCTCCCATGAGGTGAAATCATCGGCGAGCAGGTAGGGAACGAATGTTTCCATCGCCCGTTCAATTTGTTCAACTGCCGCGTTGTGTCTTTCTTTGTCCGCTTCTATCGCGGCGGAAAGTTTCGCGCAGATTTCGCTTTTGAATTGATGAAAAATGAAAAGAGCGCGGATCCTTTCTGTCGCGTCGCCGTCGTCTGAACGGCAAGAATCCGGCGCCGATATTCCGGCGAAAGAAAACGCGAAAGCGCCGTTCTTGCGAACCGTCATTTCCAAACGATGAGTTTTCTTTTCCATCTGAAAAAGTCCGGTTGTTTTGGAAATTTCAAGAAAGAGATATTCTTTCTTTCCCAGTTTTACTGTTGCGGTTCCTGCGGCGGACGGCCAATCGGGAATGCGCAAGTCTTTCGGAACGTCTATCTTTTTGAGCGGCGTTTCCGAAAGCGTTTTCTTGAGCGCTCCGAGTTCTCCGAGATTCAGAGAAATTTTCTTCATGTTTTTTCTCCTTCTACGATGAGCGAGGCGCCGAACGGAACCTCGTACTCTTTGCTGAGAGCCCAGATGACCGGATATTCCGGCGGAAATGAAGGATATTCGCCGTCTCCGTCGGTTAGATATACCAGAACGGAAGGCGACAAATTTTCTTCTTCAATGGCTTCAAATACGGGGACAAAACTCGTTCCGCCGTTTTGTTTTTGGAATTCATTCGGCCATTCGTCGTGTTCGGACAGAATGGTTCGGAAATGAATTTTTGCATCGCAGAGAAAAAAGTACACGGTGAATGTTCCGAATTCTTCCGCAATTCCTCTTACTTCCGCAAGCAAAGCCTGAAATTCTTCGGGGCTTATGGAAGCGGAAGAATCCACGGCCATTGCCATCACGAGGGATTCTCCTTGAATGGACGGAAGATACATTTCTCGCCAAAGATGTTTCTTTGACGGCGGCAAAAGCCGGAAGTCGTTTTTTGCCGAGGTGATGATAATGTCGCGCAAAATGGCGCGCCAGTTCAGTTTCGGTTCAAAGACATCTTTAATGAATTGATCTGCCGAGCCCGGGAGCTTTCCTCTCAAAAGAGCGGCTGCCACCGCGCGGGCCAGACTTTCTTTCCACCTTTTTTCCAGCTTCTTTTCTTCCTGAATTCCTTTCGCGTTCACTTTTTGCTCCGAGTCTTTTTTCTTCGGCGGTTCGTCTTGTTTTTCCCCGCTTCTTTCCGAGCCGTCGTCTCCCTTTTTTTCTCCTTCTTTTTTGTCTTTTGATTCGGATTTTTGTCCCGGCCATTTCTCGTGGGAATCCATCGTGCTGAGGCGTTCGTTGCCGAGCTTCGCGTAGATGCGTTCCGCTTCCATCCCGTCGTATTCAATATCGCAGAGACAATCCTTCGGAACATCAAAACCTTCTTTGGCGAGAATAAGATTCACGACATAGTCGGTTGCGTAATTCCATTTTTCTTTTTCGCGGACGCCTTGTCTCCAGATGTGTCCGAGCGCGCAGTGAAGCACTTCGTGCGCTATCAGCATGCAGATGACGCCTGACGATCGGCGAAGCACAAAATCGGGATTGTAGAAAAGGCTTATTCCGTCAACCGACATGCTTGGTATTTCCGGCTCGGGAACGAACTCAAGCTTGAGAGCGAGAATTCCAAAAAACGGACGGGACAAAAGAAGCCTCGTCCTTTCTCTGACGAGTTTTTCTTTGGCTTTTTTGTTTTTGTCCATGAAAAAATCCTTTAATCGGAAATGAGGTCGGCGTGACGAAGAGCGAATTCTTTCCATTCAGGCAATCGGAGCACCGCATTTTTATTGCGAGACAGAAGCAGCTTTGCGAGCAACGCCCCGACTTCTGCGGGGAGATAGTTCGCGTACTCAATAAGCCGTCCGAATTGGCCGACTTTTGCGTGCACGACGAGTGCGGTTACGACCGCATAAGCGACATCTATTTGTTCGGGAACGAAATTTTTTCCGGCAAGTATTTCTTCTATTGACGGCAAATTTTTTCGGATATCAAGATAACCGAAAAATTCCGCGGCCGATCCTTTGCCGACCGTTCCTTCTATCGCTTCAAACAAAATGTTCTTTGGCATTTTGTCTTTCATTCGGAAGAGGTCGGAAGCAAATTCCCAGCTTCGGGGAGAAGCGAAAGCGTTTTCGGTTCGTTTCGGATCAAAATTAAATAGGATATCGGGACGGAAAGAAATGAATTCAATGATTTCCGTTTCTATTCCATTTTTGATCGCCCAGCTTCTCCAGTCGTCAACGTTTACTTCAAATTCAATATGAATGAAACGGTTGCGGAGAGGGAAGGCCATCTTGAAGACGCTTGCGCCATGTTCGGAACGGTTTCCCGCCGCCATGATGCGCCAGCCTTTCGGAAGGACGTATTCGCCGAGGCGTTTATCCAAGACGAGCTGATACGCCGAAGATTGCACGAGCTGCGGGGCAAGCGTGAGCTCATCAAGAAAGAGAATTCCTTCTCCCGATGATGGCAATACCGCGGGTGGAAGCCAGACGGCTTTTCCGTCTTTCGGTACCGGTATGCCGCGAAGATCGGTCGGATCCATGATGGCAAGCCGAAGGTCTACAAAACCAATGCCGACTTCTTGCGCCGCTTGATTGACGATAGCGGATTTTCCGATTCCCGGAGGGCCCCATATGAAAATGGAACGCGCTTTTTCGTCGGGAATGACGGAACGTAAAAATAGAGAGATCTCTGTAGGTCTCATGGCAATTTCCTCCTTTATGTTAAGGTTCTTTTTCCGTCATGAGTATATCACAAAGGGAAACGAAATGAACAGGGTTGTGGGGGTAGATAAAAAAGAGTCAACAAAAATGTTGTCTCTTTTTGTCTGCTCCGAGCTTGGGATGAAGTTCGCCTAGCAATTTTGGAGGAAGGAGATGTGTAAAAACATTATATTTTAACCCGTTTTATCTCTTTATATGATAAAAATAAAAGCACCAGTGGGTGCTTTTACGATTATTGAAGTTTTGCACGGACATCCGCGGGGATAGCGGTTGGTTTGTCGTTGCTGTCTATCATTACCACGGTGAGAGTAAACCGAGTTACCACCTTTCCTTCCTTCAAAATTTCTTGATGATAAGCAAAACTTGAATTTCCTATTTTACCAATCTTTGTTTTTATCGCCACTTTTTCGGAAGGAAAAACTTCACCGATATATTCCGCGTTCATTTGCCGGACAACGCTTCTCAAACCATACATTCTTTCTATCGCGGAAAAAGAAAGACCGCGCTTCTTTGCGAAATTGTCTTGCCCTCGACGAAAGAGATCAAGGTATTTTTTGAAATTGACGTGCCCATACTTATCGGCAAGCGATTTTTTGATAACGACTTCGAGTGTTTCGTTTTCCATGAGTACCTCCATTTTTCTCGTGTTAGAATACCAGAAATAGCCAAAAAGTCAAAAATTATTTCGTACATATAGCTCTACGATTTCCGTCATATGGGATTGCTTTGTGGTTGAGTCGCGTAAACTATGATCAAGATTTGATAAACTAACCCACTCATATTTCGCGGAATGTTTGGCGGCACGGTCGTAAACCATTCGTTGAGAATCGGAAGGAACAATCGTATCAGCTTCGCCGTGGAGAAAAATAAAAGTATTGGGATAATTGTTGAGAGATTGTAAAAGTTCTTTTGTTTCGGGAAGTGTTGAAAGTAACGGCTTTGTTGTCTCCGGATTTCTTCCGCAACCGCTTCCGACCATTATCACAAGCTTCATCTGAGAAAGTATTTCCGGCGATGCGAGAAGGATTGTGCCACCGAGAGAAACGCCGATGCTTGCCCATTCATGAGTATTTGAAAAAATGTTTTTATTGCAGTATTCAAAAGCGTTCACGACCTCGGTGTATTCCTGCTCAAAAGTTTTCCCGACAAATGCCTCGCGGTCGACTTTGCCATCAAGACGAGAGGTTCGTATAAAAATTAAATGGTAATCATTTTGCAATAATTTAACCAACGTATTATCCCAAGATTCGCCATCCGGAATGTGTTCCCCATAAATTCCTTTCAGCACCAAAAGAACCTTTTTTGAAGGTGTGGTACTCGGATAGTGATACACTTTAACGTTGCCGGAAAAGAGCCCGGGGATTTCGTATGTTTCCATACATAAATAATACCTCTTCGCTCGCAATGAGCAAAGAGGTATTTGTGGTTAGCGAAACTCCGGCGGAGTTCCTGAGTCGGAGAGAGTGACTTCGTTTCCTGCCTGTTCCTTCGCGGTGTTCCCGAAGCGATACGTGGTTGGAGGAAAATCAGCAACTTTCCATTCAGGAATGCGACGATGATACACCTTAATCGCGTCCGCGACTTTTACATAATCTTCGTGAAAGGAGGCACAAAAGGCTTTCGTAAGACGCGAGAGTAAGTATCGCCCAATCATACCATCAAAGACATGGCTGTATTGCGATTGAACGGTCGTTCCTGCTTCGGTTCCAACGATGTGCTTGGAAAAGAGTTTCAATCCGAGTTCGGCGCGGATTCGTGAATCGCTGTACGTACCTTGGAAGTCACGATGTACGACACACTTCGATCTCAAACTCGTGTCCAATTCAAGAAGCGAATTCTGCCCGTGCAATTCTGGGAGCAATCCTTTCTTTGAAACGAGAAGCGTCCATGCTTCAAGAATTGGGCCGACGATTTCAGAAACGAAATAGCCGATTTTGTCATTGCTTCCGTGCAAAAGCACAAGCTGCGCGAGAAGAGGTAAATCGCCGGGCGCGTTCGGATCGGGAGCGTACAGTGAATGGTACGGCATCATGATGCGTTTTTCCGGAACATGCGGAAAAGGTTTTGCTTCACGATACAGAGTTCCGGAACCTTCGTGCTTTCCACCGATCACGATTACACCCAATGATTCGGGTAAGAAAGAATAACGGGACGGTGTCGTGAGATCGTTGCAAAGCGACCGAAGTTCAGAACAGATCGCAACGCTATGCTCGACAGAGCTTCGTTTCAACCGACGAATAAACCGAAAATGTTTTTTATCCAGATCGGTTTTTATGTACGTTCGAAACGGATCCTCAGTAAGAAGCGTTCGAGTAGAACTCGCGGGCTGGCAATCTACCATTCCACAAATTTCAAACTCTTCGCGAGTCACATCGGGATGCCAAAAGAAACGATACTTGTGACCGATACGCACCCAACCTTTCAACTCGGGTGATGGCTCGTCTTGTAGAACAATACAGCGTTCCGGCGAGAGAAGGGTGTAAGGGAGCTGGATGATCGGGAGAGAGCCCTGCGGATCGTATTTCGGATCCACTTCGGAATAATCTTCAAACCGGCCTTTTGAGTCGTTGAGGTATCTCTCGCCATAGATCGTATGGTCAAGCGGATCACCCCGGAGTAAGTCAGTGATTTGCATTTCTGCCTCCTTTTACGTGTAAAGAACAAAAAAACAGCGTTAACGCTGAAAGGCTCACAATAACATAAAAGTTTGTAAAAGTAAAATTTGATAATCCCAACAATTAAATGAATGATTTTTGAGTTTTATTGCTAAATATATGGGAATAATTCTGGTTGACGGGAAGAAAATTGGAAATGGGTGTTGTTTTTTCTTGCATAACTGTTACAATCGTGGTGAGATGATAAAAAAAGAAACAGGAAATATTGTTGTTTTGATTTTAATAATAGGCGCAATTGTCGCCTTTTCTCTTTTTAGTGGGAATGATAATTCATCAAATGATACAGAGGGCTATAATTATCCTTCTCGGACTGGAAGTAGTATTGAAAGTGAGAAAATAATTGATCGTTCCGATGCTGTATACGAGCATTGGGATGAGATCAAAGATTATTTGAACGGTACGGAGACGATAAATGCCTGCTCTTTTGAAAGTGGAAATTGCTACGATTTGGATGCGGAAATATCAGACGGGCAAATTGAAATGATTTCTTTTCCGAATGGCGGTTATCTTTATTTCTCGGCTGACATAGACGAATATGGAAATGCTTCTGATATTGATAATGACGGGAATAGCTGGGACTTTACGTTAGATATGGACTCGTCCGTGGTTGACGATGCTATCAGCGATTGGGCGAGCGATAACGGATATGGGGTAGAATAAAATGTTACCTGTAAGCATTTTGGCCTAATTCAGATAAAAATCAGATAATATGAAATGTCCTGTCTCCCCAATTCTTTCTGTTACAAAAGTAGGAAATGAAAAATCATTATTATTGATCCACCGAATTTCTGCTTTAACCCAGCTACCTTTATTAAATTCCGCCAAGGTGCAGTTGTGTGTAACCGCTTGGAGAAATGGGGATACTGGGCAATTTATTCTTATCGGGTTGTAAAGATCTATTCGTGTCGACCAACGAGAACCAGTGTCCGTAAAAATGTAATGTAATAGCGTTAGGGCAAGCACAATTCGCGGATCCGGTTTGTATCCTTGTTCAACAAGATCTCCATAGCGTAAATTTGCAGCTCGTAATACGTTTTTAATTTCTCTTATGGTTAATTTTTGGGAAGCAGCTAATTGCGACCAATCGAGTAGGTGTTCTTTCCATACGGTTTTACGTTTTATATTTGTTTCCACTTCTGTTGCTTCTGGGAAACTATTTGGGTCAAAAACAGCATCAAGGAATTTTGAATAATTTAACCTCTTTGGTTCAAAAAACTCTATATAATCAAGAACCTTGTGATAAGAGTCCCTATGGTCATTATTTTTCTCATAAGCTTCTGTCCCAATGGGAACAAATACGATAATTCGTTTTTTAGGTAAATTATTTTTTATAAATTGCCGGAGGGTTTCAAGGAAGTATTTACCGGCATCTCCTGATCTATCAATGTCTTCAATTGCTATGAAGATGCTTTCTTCTTTACACGAAGAAAGCAAGTTGTTAAGGATTGCTTGTATTTCAAACACACGTTCTGCCGGTCGCCCGGAAAAAATATGAGTAAATTTTGATACGAACAGTGCAGGAAGTCCGACATAAAAAGAAGAACCTGCTGCTGCGGAAACAGCTAGGGCAATGTTTGCTGATGCTCCTAGATTTTCAGCAGTTTTTGACCTGCCGCTAATTTTCTTTTGAACTTTCTTTTTATCACCAAGTTGGTCCGCGATGTCGAGAACGAAACCTTCCCATAATTCTTTTCGTTCTGGATATTTCCAAGCATCAAACTCCAACCACTTTATGTTACTTTTATCGGAGATGTGTTTTTTTTGGAGCTGATAAATTGCCGTACTTTTTCCTGAACCAAAACGGCCTATATAACCAATTAGTGATGAATTTGGTATACGTTTAATTATTCGGTCGATACGCTCAATTTCCGGGTTAAAATCAAGCAAATCATCCACTTTATATGCTTCTTCGAGAATATCTATATTTTTTATAAAGCTCGTCATTTTATTATTATTTTAAGGCAAACTCTCACACACTTGTCCGTCTTTATCGGCATCAAGCCGGTGATAAGGCGGCGTCAAACACTCATTTTTTCTAAAATCTGTGTTTTAATAATTAAACAAAAAAAGAAACGACAAAAATGTCGTCTCTTTTTTGTCTGCTCCGCGGGTAGGATTCGAACCTACGACCAATCGATTACACTTATCCTTATGTTGCCATATGGGGTGGACTATATCATCTCCATGTTTGTCTTGCGACAAATTTAGGGGCGGGGCGCTTCGGATCAAAATAATTTTTATTTTGACACTACTCCCTTGCGGGATAGTCTCTGAACCTTCCTTGTTTCGCTTGCGCGTCGCAGGGCTTGGCTGCTGATTGTCCCTCATCATTTTGGGGATTTCCAGCAATTCACCTCGTTTTTCAACCTAAGTTTCCTTAGGAAGCTGCAATTTTACCTACAGTCGATTGCTCTACCGCTGAGCTACCGCGGAATGTAATTCCTGATAAACTCTCTGCCTCGAAAACTTTTTAATTGTTTTTCTCTGACAATGGCCTTTTGCCGTGTTTGGAAAGTTTCTTTATATATTATTATCCATTCACCTGAAAAGCTTGAGGTGTAGCCTCTAAAAACATGTTCATTATGCATCTGCAAACGTTGGAACAAATCTCCGGTTTGCCCGATGTAAATTTTATTATGTTCTTTGTTGTATATGGCGTATACAGTATATTCTTTAAAAGTATCTGCCATAATAACTATTGCTCTACCTCCGCCAGCTGGCGGAGAGCTACCGCGGAATGTATGGAGTACATTTTTGTAGCTCTTTGCGTGCTTTTTGAGCACTTTGGAATTTTACCAAATAATCGGGGGGAATGCAATATGACGGAGATCTGCGGATTGTTGTATACTGCGCTTATGTCTACTTTGGAAATTATTACGGGGCCGATGTTTTGCGGGAAATCCACCGAGCTTATTCGGCGATTGGAAACGGCGAAATGGGCGGGGAAGAATATCTTGGTTATCAAGCCGGCATCGGATGTGCGGACGGGCGGAGAGATCGCTTCTCGCGGGAAAGATTCGGAGACGGAGAAATTCGTGAGGAAAGCGGAGTTCCCGGCAGTCGCGGTCGCTTCGGAAAAAGAAATTTTACGATTGTTTCGCGGGAAAGTTTTTGATGTGCTCGCGATAGACGAGGCGCAATTTTTTGGCGAGTGGTTCGTTGCTTTTGCGGAAAAACTTTTGGCGAAAGAGGCGGGCCGCGATCTTCGCATTATTGCGTGCGGGCTTGATTTGGATGCGTGGAGGAAACCGTTCGGCATCATGCCGGATCTCATGGCAATGGCGAACAGCGTTTTGAAATTGCAGGCGGTATGTTTTTCTTGCCGAAGCGAACACGCGGTGTTCAGTCAAAAACTTTCGGGCGCGAAGAAATTGGTGGACGTGGGCGACAGCGAGAAATATGAAGCGCGATGTCGGAAATGCCATACTTTGCCACGCTGACGACGTAGATCCCGGCTCTCGGGCCGGGATGACGAATAGTGATTTGCAAAAAATATGGATGAGAGTATCGTACTCTTTGGAATTTAAGAATTATTCGGAGAATGTATGTCGCAAGAACTTATCATCCTTTTGATTACGGCGGTAACGCTGGCTTTTACTCACACGATTTTCGGGCCCGATCATTATCTGCCTTTTATCGTTATCGCGAAAGCGAAAAAGTGGTCGCCTTTGAAAACGGCGTGGATTACTTTTTTATGCGGGCTCGGACATGTCGGCAGTTCGCTTTTTATCGGAATTCTCGGCGTGGTTTTCGGCGTGGCGCTCTTGAAACTGCAATTCGTGGAGTCGTTTCGCGGGAATATCGCCGGATGGCTCTTGTTCTGTTTTGGTTTGATGTATTTTTTGTGGGGATTGCGGAAAGCTTGGAGAAATCGTCCTCACTCGCACGTTCATCTTCATGAAGACGGAAGCAAACATGAGCATATCCATTCGCACGAACAAGCTCACATCCACGTACATGAAGGAAGCGAGGCAAACCTTACTCCTTGGGTGCTGTTCATTATTTTTGTTTTCGGCCCGTGCGAAGTGCTGATCCCGCTTCTCATGTATCCCGCCGCGCAGGCGAGCTGGTATTCGATGATGATGGTGGCCGGGGTATTCAGTCTCGCAACTATCGGAACCATGATAGCCATTGTTACTCTCGGCGTATATGGCTTCAGTTTTGTTCGGTTTTCTTTTTTGGAACGCCATTCCGAATCGATCGCCGGATTTTCCATCATGCTCTGCGGGTTGGCGATACAATTTTTGGGACTTTAGTCCGCCTTCGTTAAAGCCCTCCTTCTCGGGGGCTTTTTGTTTTTGTTCGGGGCTTATACTATAATGGAAACACTAACGATAACTAATTTTTATGCACACAAGAAAAACAAAGATCGTGGCGACTATCGGGCCTTCTTCGGAAAATGAAAGGGAACTGACGGGAATGATCCACGCGGGAATGAATGTGGCGCGCCTTAATTTTTCGCACGGGACTCATGAAGAATATCGGGGAATTATTTCCCGAGTGCGCGAAATTTCCGAAACCATTCATACTCCGGTCGCCATTCTGCAAGACTTGGCCGGGCCGAAGATTCGCATCGGAAATTTTGAAACGGAAACTATCCATTTGAGAGACGGGGCGGATTTTGTTTTAACGACGGAAGAATGCGTCGGCGATGAAACGCGCGCTTATGTGAATTATTCCGGTCTACCGAAAGAGGTTTCCGAGGGTACAAAGATCATGCTGGATGACGGAAAGATACAATTGCGGGTGGAGAGCGTTCGCGGGGAGGCGATACATTGCACGGTCGTGTACGGCGGAATTATCCGCGGAATGCGCGGAGTGAATGTTCCGGGAACTCATCTTGAAATCGGATGCCTTACCAAAAAAGACAAAGAAGATCTGGAATTCGGCGCGAAACATAAAGTTGATTTTGTGGCGCTTTCATTCGTTCAGTCTGCTGACGATATACACGCGCTTCGGAAACTTTTGGCACATCACAAGTCCCATGCTTTTATTATCGCCAAGATAGAAACGGAGGAAGCGGTAGCGAATATAGATTCCATTATTGAAGCGACGGACGGCATCATGATTGCGAGAGGAGACCTCGCGGTGGAAATTCCGGCGGAAAATGTTCCGCTTATTCAGAAGTCTATCATTAAAAAATCCATTGAAGCGGGAAAGCCGGTCATTACGGCAACGCAGATGCTTGATTCCATGATCCACTCTCCCGTGCCGACGCGCGCGGAAGTGAGCGACGTTTCCAATGCCATTTTGGACGGTACCGATGCCATCATGCTTTCCGGAGAGACGGCGAACGGCGATCATCCCGTACGCACCGTGGAAACGATGTCTCGCATCGCGCTCAAAACGGAAGAGAGCGAGTTGTTCCAAGAAGAAGTGAGAAGATTCAAACGAACGACTTTGGGTATTGCGGACTCGGTCGGTCTGGCGGTGAAGGTAACGGCGGGGAACATTGAAGCAAAGGCTATTGTCGCACTGACGGAAACCGGTTTTACTCCGAGAATGATCTCGCGATACAAACCGAGTCAGCCTATTTTTGCTTTGACTCCTCATGTCGCGACATGCAATCGCACGCTTTTGAGTTTCGGAGTTGTTCCCGAAATCGGGCCGGATTTTTCGGATCTGAACGAGGCGGTTGACTACGCGAAAAAGTTTCTCGTTCATCGGAAAAAATTGAAAGAAGGCGATACGTTTATTCTCTGCGCGGGGATTCCTTTCGGGAGAAGCGGAAGCACGAATTTGATGATTGCGCACACGATTTAAAATTTCGGATATATGTATATAAAAGTGAAAGTGACGGCGGGAGCGAGGAAAGAATCTCTGGAAAAAATTTCAGATGATCATTTTGAGGTTGTCGTGAAAGAGAAGGCGGAAAGAAATATGGCGAATAAAAGAGTATTGGAGTTGATTGCGGATTTTTATGGATTGCCGATAGGGAAAGTGAAATTGGTGTCGGGGCATCATTCGCCGGGGAAGATATTGGATGTGAACAATGACCGCGCGGATTCCGGCTCAAGGCCGGAATGACGGGTATGGTGAAGAATAAAAGAAAAATAAAAAACGGCGAGGAAATTTCCTCGCCGTTTTGCGTTTTTTTAAGTGTCTTTTTCAAGCAACACTTCATGCGCGTGTTTTCTGCATAATCCCGTATCAAAGATAGCGGGGGTACCTTGTTCCGAACGCTCTTTGCACATCCAGCATATTCCGCCGCCGGTGTCGGTGGCTCTTTCTATGAGCCGCATCGCCGTCGCTATTTCTTGGTTGCTTAAACGTTCGCCTTGTTCTTTCTTTTTGAGAATTCTCTCCAGTCTGCCTTCCGGCAATATGACATTGTCTTCGCGCATTTTAAGACTCCTTTTTGCTTTCTCGGGTGACAAAATAACTTCACGCCAAGGGCCATACTAGCTTTTTCTGCGGATTTGTCAAGGGATTATATTCTGCGGAAGTTGCCGCCTTTTTCTGTGATGATTCCTTTGATCTCCATGACGGAAAGGAGAGTGTTGCCGTCGCTGGCGGAAATTTCGGTTGCTCGGATGAGATCGTCGCGAGGCATCGGTTCGGCGAGGAGTTCAAAAATTTTTTGTTCTTCCGGAGAGAGATCAAAAGGCAGTTTTTCTTGCGTTGGTTCGCTGTCTTTTTTGAGCCCGAAAAGTTCAAGGATATCTTCGGCGGAAGTTATCGGATACGCGCCTTGTTTGAGGAGTCGGTTGGAACCGCGGGAACCCGGAGAAAAAATCCCGTTCGGTACGACGTACACATCGCGATTGTATTCGGTGGCGAGACGAGCGGTAATAAGCGTTCCAGAGCGTTCTTCCGCCTCTATGATGAGCACCGCGCGGGAGAGGCCGGCCATGATGCGATTGCGCGCCGGGAAGCTCCATGTGGTGGCGCGAAAGGTCGGTTCAAATTCGGAGAGAAGACAGCCTCCGTTTTTCACGATCTCTTCCGCGAGTCCGTAATTCGTGCGTGGGTAAATAACGCGCGGATCAATTCCCGAACCGGGCACGGCCATGGTGAGAAGTCCCGCGCGGAGAGCCGATTTGTGAGCGATGGAATCAATGCCGAGAGCGAGACCGGAAACGATAACGGTCGGATATCCCGCCAATCCTTCAATTATTTTTTCACAGGCATCGGCGCCGTAGTTCGTGTGTTTGCGGGAACCGACGACGGAAAGAAAGATACTGTTCGGGGGAGGGAATTCGCCCGCGATAAATAATTTTTTCGGAGGCTGAGGAATTTCCAAAAGAGGGAGAGGAAATTCATTTTTTGAAAGTTCCCGTATTTCGTAAGGCATGAGAGACATTGTATCATACCGCGTTTTTTGAGAGATATTGACAAAAACTTTGTTTCGGGTTAAGATAGATTTTGGACATTTCGTTTTTCATCAAAAAAGGAGATCCTCTTGAGAATAAAGCTCATCATATTTTTGTTTTTACTTTCCGTTTTTATCGGATTGTCATATTCTTTTTTCTCTCTCAGGACTCAAATGAGAATTGAATCAGCCGCCCAAACCGCTAAAATGCACGACATTTTGCCCGGAAAATTTGATCCCAAAGGCCCTTACTAGGACGATCGCCCCGACAAGTTCGGGGCGATTTTTTACTTTTCTTTTTTCTTGCCGGTTATTCCTGTATACTGTCCAGATGCTCAAAAGAACCCCGCTTCGGAGAGTTTCTCTGAATAAAAATAAACCGAAAATGGCGTTGCCGGAAATCGTTATTGAAAAAAAAGCGAAAATAGAGGCAAAACCAAAAGTTTCGGCGAACAAGAAAAATGCAAAAGCGATTGAGATCAACGAGTCGTTTGAAAAAGCGATGGACGCGATGGAACACGGAACGAAAAGCGTGTTTGTGACCGGACGCGCGGGAACGGGAAAATCCACGCTTCTGGAACACTTCCGCGAACATACCAAAAAGAAGATCGTCGTCCTGGCTCCGACAGGTGTTGCGGCGCTGAACGTTCGCGGACAGACCATCCATTCATTTTTTCACTTCAAACCCGGGATTACTCCCGCAACGGTTAAACGGCGGGTGGACAAGGAAGATAAAAATATCTACGAAGAATTGCATTCCATCGTTATTGACGAGATTTCCATGGTGCGGGCCGACTTGCTTGATTGCATTGACCGCGCGCTTCGTCTGAATCGCAATCGTATGGCGGAACCGTTTGGAGGAGTACAGATGATTTTCATCGGCGACCTCTACCAGCTGCCTCCCGTTGTCGGGAATGAAGAGGAAGAAATGATTAATGAGTATTACGGAAGCCCGTATTTTTTCAGTGCTCGCGCGCTTTCCGATGTGGAATTTGATACGGTGGAATTGGAGAAAATCTACCGTCAAAAAGATGTTTCTTTTATTAAAATACTGAATGCGGTTCGCGATAATTCGGTGGGGCCGATGGAACTCGGCGAACTCAATAAGCGATATGTTCCCGGTTATAAGCATAAAGCGGGCGATTTTTCGGTGTATCTTGCTCCGACGAATCGCAAGGTGGCGGAAATAAACGAAGCGGAATTGAAACGATTGCCCGGAACGGAATTTATTTACAAGGCAAAAACGGACGGAGATTTTGAGACGAGCCATTTTCCGACGGATGGAAAATTGAGTTTGAAAATTGGGGCGCAGGTGATGATGTTGAACAATGATGTCAGAGGAAGATGGGTGAACGGAAGCATTGGGAAGGTCGTTGCTCGGACAAAAGATTTTAACGGCGATATTTTGGGTGTGCAGTTAAACGAAGGCGGATTGGTGCAGGTGGAACCGTTCACGTGGGAAATTTTCCAATTTTTCGTCAATGACTCGGGGCAAATCGCGCCCGAATCGGTCGGCTCGTTCCGTCAGTATCCGCTCAAGCTTGCGTGGGCGGTGACGATACACAAAAGCCAAGGGAAGACGTTTGAAAAGGTCGTGCTGGATATTGATCGAGGAACATTTGCTCACGGTCAGACCTACGTCGCGCTTTCGCGATGTACCAGTCTGGAAGGACTCACGCTCGCAAAAAGAATTGAAAAACAGCACATCATTATGGATCGGAGGGTGGTGGAATTCATGCGGGGCGGCGGGTTAGATTCGTATCGCCGAGGGCGTTTATTTTCGTAAGAGTTTATAAAGCTTTTTCGTTAAAAGTTATCCACAGAAAAAGGTTCCGCGCGGGCCTTTTTTTGATATAATTTAGCGTATAGATCTGCCCTGAATTTTACACCCTTTTTTGTGTTCGTTTTTTTTAAAAAAACCAAAATATATTGTTTTTTTATTGCCGGAATTTTTGCTCTTCCG
This sequence comes from Candidatus Nomurabacteria bacterium, assembly GCA_943356445.1. GTDB lineage: Bacteria > Patescibacteriota > Minisyncoccia > Phycocordibacterales > CAIJYI01 > CAIJYI01. The sequence goes on along the minus strand of CALREZ010000020.1, from coordinate 845 downwards.
ACGAGTTTTTTGTGGGCGGATGAATCTATTGTTCCGAAAGTAACTCCGGTGTTGGAGATAGAAGTTCCAGCGTCGTTGCCTCAAAAAAATATTCCTCGGATCAAGATGCAGCCGGCAGAACTTTCCACCGTTTCTCCTTCTGCTGTTGTTGCCGAGAGTTTTTCTCTTGCGAAGAATTCCATTCAAACCAGCATCGGCCGCTCCGTTGATGCATATCGCGAAGCGGGAAAAACTCTTTCTCAAAATGCCGCGGACGCAAAGGAAATTTTGAACATGGCCGCTCCTGTTGTCTCGGCAAACACTGATACTTTTTGGTGCTCTCTCAAAGGAGTTTTCGGTTTCGGCTGCGCGGAAAAAACACCAAGCGCGGTAACTCCAAACGTTCCGGACGGGGTTACAAACCCCGTCCGGCCGACGACAGCAACGACGTCGGTGTCGCCGGTAGCGGCAACTTCCGCCGGTTCGGGGTTGTACCCCGAACAGAAACGTTTGGATAACGCCCAAAACTCCGTCCTCTCCTTCACCTCCATCGTCTCTTCTCTCAGAAACATCTTCGCCCCCATCTCCACGGTCAGTACTCTCAACACCCGTATCAACGCTCTGGAATCAAAAACCGGAGAAGCGCAGTTCGTCTATGATCTCCAAGCAAGAAGCGATATCCTTGCTCTCCAACAGAGAGTGGAAACGCTTCGTTCCACTCCCGTCTACGCCCCGACCGCCATTATGGGATTAAACGGCAATGCGGTCGTCTTCAATGCCGCCAGTACGAACGGTGTTTTTGAAAAAGACGTTTCGGCGCAGACGGGTACTTTCAGCGGAGGAGTCACCGGAGGTTCTTTTACCAC
>CALREZ010000019.1 GCA_943356445.1 Candidatus Nomurabacteria bacterium | reverse complement strand
TTCTCTGTCCAAAAATTTATTGATGACCGTATTGGGAACAACCATAGCAATATCGGTAAGCGAACTTTGTTCTACCATAACCATAGATACGACTCCCACCATCTTCATATCACCGAGCGTCAAGACGGGGCCGCCGGAATTTCCGGGAACAATGGGAGCGACCAAGTACAGATACTCGCCGCCGTCATTCATTTTTTCAAGATCTCTGCGCGCAATCTTTCCGTCCGTAATAACATTCTTCACGCCGAGCGGAGAACCTATCGCGATAATGCTTTCATCGGAAAAGTATTTCTTGCGGGAAACCTCTATCGGCGGATACTGAAAACGTTCCGGATTTTTTACTTTCAAAAGCGACAGATCGTTTTTATCAACCGCAACGACGGAAGCAAAAAAACTTTTTCCTCTGCTATCAATCAAAGAATACTCGGAAATTATTTTTGCGGTGATATATTTTCCCGGATTGTCTTTCTCAATACCGGCCGCCATTTTTTGTATTTTTTCCAGCGAATCGGTATCGTCAACCAAGTGTTTTACCGATATCAAATACCCTTCCGCAATAACCGTTCCGGCCCCGGTGCTTTGTTTGATGACTTTTCGCGAATGAAACAAAGGCTTCCCTGTTTTTTCAGGATTATCAAAGACCTGAAGATCAGCGGTTACGACCGTTTCCACGGCAAAAACCGAATTGGCCCGATGCGTTCTCGCCCAGGCATGAGCGGAGTCAATATCCTGAATCGTTTGCTGTCCGGGATACAAATACGGCTTCGGAGACCCGGTGTCTCGAAGAGGCATAACGCAAGAAAAAAGAAGGATGATAAACAAAATAGCGCCTATAAACGGTATTTTTATGTATGTTTTCATAGAACGAACTCCTCAAAAAGGAATGACCTGTCTGAATCAAGGGTAGCCGTTTTTAAGGCTTCGGTCAATTTTACAGCAAGAAAATAGTGTGGTAAAAAGCGGTATTTTGAGGATTTCCCGATTTTACTTGATTTTTTTATCGCTTCGTATTATACTCTAGGGCACAGTAAATAAAGCAAAAAACACGATATATGTCACAAGATCACTTGATTAAACTCGCCTGCGGAAAATGCAAAAACGTCAATTACATGACCACCCGCAACAAAAAACAGGTTGAAAAGAAACTTACGCCCAATAAGCATTGTTCCGTCTGTCGAAAACACACGCCTCATAAGGAAGCGAAAAAATAATCTATTATATATAAAAATCCTCCGATATATTTATCGGAGGATTTTTGTAAACTGCGGGAGCTAGAGGAATCGAACCCCTGATAGTGGTTTTGGAGACCACTGTTATACCATTTAACTAAGCTCCCTTTTTATGACAAAAAGTTTATCATAAAAATAGAGAAAAAGCCATCCCGCTTTTATTCCTCGTTGCTCGGCTTATCCAGCGAAAGCATTTCAATACCGGTTCCATTCCCCGTTATTTTCACCACATCTTTATCTATTTTATTGAGCTCCTTGGCTCCGCTGTTGTAATGCCCGACGACCGTTCCGAGCGAATTGCCGAGCTTTTTGTAGTACTCGTCATACGCCTTCAAGTGCTTCCCGAGCTCCTCCACCCGTTTGGAAATATCGCGCGCAGACTCTTCTATTTTGAACGCGCGAAAACCATAGAGCACCGAACTCAAATACGCCGAGAATGTCGTGGGAGAAACGATAATGACGTGCTTGTCTTTGTAAGCATAATCAATCAGGCTTCGCGTATTTGATTTTATTGCGCCGACTTCGTTTACGAGGAGGTCATAATAAATTCCCTCGGCCGGAATATACATCATCGCGAAGGGCAGCGTCCCTTCCGACGGGCGGATATATTTCGCCGTTTCATCTATGCGTTTTTTGAGGTCAGCAATAAAATCTTTTTCCAGTTCCGTTTTTCTTTCGGGATTGGTTTCGTTAATGATGCGATTGTAATTATCCAGAGAAAACTTCGCGTCAATCGGTATCATGCCGTCTTTCGTCTTGATGACCGCGTCCACTTTGTCGTTGTCGGCAAAAGGATACTGCAATTGATACGCGTCGGGAGGCAAAACATTTCCCAAGATAAGTTCAAGACTCGCTTCCCCCAGACTTCCGCGATGTTTTTGGTTCGTCAAAATCTTTTGCAGATTATGCAATTCCTCGGTAATTCCCAAAACCTGTTTGCTTCCCTCGTTCGTTTCCGTTACCGCTTTCGTCACTTCTGAAAGATGCCGTTTCATTTCGCTGTTGATGTCCTGCATGAATTTCTGCGATTCCGAAAACTGCCGAAGCGTCGCGTTCTGCGACTCGCCGAGTTTCTTGTCCACCACCTGCATAAGCGAATCAAGCCTGTGCTGGAGCATCAGCATGCCTTGGTCAGACCCCGCAGGTTTTTTCTGTCCGCGCAAAAGAAGAACGGCAATCAATCCGCCGACAACCACCGCAAGGATTACGATAACGATAATAGACAAAGTATTCATTATTATAGTATATCAAAAATCCTCTCACACACAAAAAAAATTCCCCGAGGGTAGTCCTCGGGGAATTTCAAATGTGTTATAATTTTTCTTCTATCATCCTCAAAACCTCTTCAATCCCCATATTCTTTTCCGCAGAGAAAGGAATGAACGGCGCATCGCCGATCTTTTTTATGATTTCTTTTATTTGCTTCGGACGCGCCGTTTTGTTGACCCGGTCAATTTTATTTCCCACAACCACAAAAGGAACTTTTCCTTTCGTGAGCGCTTCTATCATTCCAAGGTCTTTATCGCTCGGCCCGACATACGCATCAATGAGAACGAGCGTCAGAACGATCGGCGCGCCGGCTTCAAACAAGTACCAGGTAATGTGCTTCACCAGTTTTTCTTTTTCTTTATCGGGAACCTTGGCATAGCCGTATCCGGGCAAGTCCACAAAATAGAATGTATCATTTACCAGAAAAAAATTTATCTCGCGAGTCTTCCCCGGAGCGGAACTGGATCGCGCCAAATTCTTTCGCGAAAGAAGCGCGTTGATCACGCTTGATTTCCCCACATTGGAACGCCCCACAAAAGCAATTTGCGGTTTTGAAGTATCGTTGATGATCGGATCCGTCCCTTTGATCCCGCGAGCGAATTCAGCGGATGTTATTTTCATAAGGTTGATTATGACACAAATAGATAAAAAAGTCCACATAAAATTTTGCGACGCGCAAAAAAGCCGCGTAGCGAAACGCGGCTTGAATTTAGATTATCCTTTAATTTTAGACACTATCATGTTGATTGTCATAGACAGGATAAGTACAAATACTGCATAGCTGACAAACTTAAAGATAGTGACCACGATAATCATAACGTTTTCATCAGCCATAACCTTTACGACTCCGCAATACATCGATACAGCGGTATGTCCTGCAAGACCTATAACAGTAAGTCTTATGACATCCCAAACCTTGTTCCAGTAACAGTACAAAAAGAAGATATAGAAGAGCGGGATAATGTTGGCATTAAGCAGAAACATCATTGCTCCAATAAAAGGGTTAATCACGCCAAAGTACTTTACTGCCACTAACATAATTACATCCGCCGCAAGCAACACTATCATAATGTAAAGGGTTATCGTTCTTGCTTTCGCATTTTTTTCCGCATCAAATGTCGGAAAGTCAATTGGGTAAGACATGGCATTTCTCCAGTTGTAAATAACAAATTTCGCTTTTTAGTATATCATGCGGTATAGTATTTGTCAATACCTTTTCAAATAAAACCCCCGGCAAGCAATATGCCGAGGGTTTAATGCCCGGTTGGGGCATTCTTGGTATTTTCGGAATTTAATCCGCTACTATCTATTTACTGTCCCACTCCAGCGCCTCTTGGCGGCTGAGCACTTGTCCTTGGACGACTGCGTAGACCGGCGTGGTCGCAACAGTTTTTTCCGCTTCTTTTTTTTCTTCGGTTACACGAGTAGTGCCTTTTTCAGTTTCGGTAGTCATGACAATTGTCCTGTTGAGGTAAATAAAAATGAATGAACTTTACCGTTATATATTATCATAGTACCCAATCTTTGTCAAGTGTTTCCAGTCCTCCTTTTTTAAGGTAAAATTTTGAGATGAAAAACAACAAAAAAACCATTCTTATTACCGGCGGCGCGGGTTTTATCGGTTCTCATCTTATTGAAAAATATCTCAAAGAAGGGCATAAAATTATCTGCGTAGACAATCTGCAAACGACCATTACCCCAAAAAACATTGAGGCTTTTTTCGGCAATAAAAATTTTCGTTTCATCAAGCAAGATATCGTCAAACCGCTTCAAATAAAAGAGCATCTTGATTGGATTTTCAACCTCGCCTGTCCCGGTTCTTATACCATTTATCAGTACGACCCGGTACAGACAGTAAAGACGAACACTATCGGAATGATAAACATATTGGAACTCGCAAAAAAAAATGGAGCGCGAATCCTTCAAACTTCCACTTCTGAAATCTATGGCGATCCTCTGGAGTCCCCGCAAAGAGAAACATATAAAGGCAACGTAAATTCCCTCGGCCCGCGAGCTTGTTACGATGAAGGCAAGCGAGTCGCGGAAACTCTGTGTATGGATTATCACCGAGAATACGGAGTAGATGTGAAAATTGTCAGAATTTTCAATAGCTACGGCCCGAATATGGATCCCAATGACGGTCGCGCCATCACCAATTTCGTCATGAACGCCCTTACCGGAAAGAACTTGCGCGTCTACGGCGACGGTTCTTACACAAGAAGTTTCCAATACATAGACGACCTTGTCGCGGGAATTGACGCGATGATGAAAAAAGACAACTTCACCGGCCCGGTCAATTTGGGAAATCCGGGAGAAGTTTCCATGAAAGAACTTGCGGAAAAAGTAATTGGAGCAACCCAATCGCGTTCAATAATCACTTACGAAAAAAACGCGACAGACGATCCGAAGCGCCGATGTCCCGATATTTCGCTCGCCAAAAAAGAGCTCGGTTGGGAACCGCGTGTTCCATTGGAAAAAGGTCTTAAAAAAACGATTGAGTACTTCCGGACAGTAGAGGCTCCTGAATCCAACGTTCTCGTCTTCGCCACTACTTATTATCCGCATCTTGGCCCAGCCGAAACGCCTCTTTTTGAACTGACGAAACAAATGCCGGAAACAAAGTTTTTTATCATCACCACATTATCCGACAAAGAACTTCCGCGTTTTGAACAAATAGATAACAATTACATTTATCGCATTGGTTTCGGTACCCGAATAGATAAATACCTTCTCCCCGTTTTGGGAGTAGCAAAAGCGCGTTCTCTTGCCAAAAAACATCCATTCCGTTTTGTCTGGTCTATCATGACAAGCTACGCGGGTTTGGCGGGGTTGCGTTTCAAACAAAAAACAGACGATATCAATTTCCTGGTAACTTTTCACGAAACGGAAAAAACAAAAGGGAAACAACGCGGCTATGTGCACAAAAAAGTGCTTATGTCCGCCGACGCAGTCTTCATTTCCGATGTCTCGCTTGAAAAAGCCGCTCGCGAAATCTACCAAAACGTTCCCATTTCCATCGCCTCAAAAAATTTCACTTCTTTCATGAATCAAGTCCGCGACTCGTATGCGAATCTCGTAAACAAAAAAGAACGAAAATTGTCCCGACCGAAATAAGAAAAGAGTTTCTTGTTTTAACAATAAAACCATAAAGTATGCCAAAAAAAGTCCTCATTTTTTCGCTCGCCTACTATCCGAAACATGTCGGAGGCGCGGAAGTGGCGATCAAAGAAATTTCCGACCGAATTCCGAAAGAAGAAATTGAGTTCCATATGGTCGCGCTTCGTTTTGACGACACCCTTCCGGAAGTTGAGCAGATCGGCAATGTTCTCGTTCATCGTATCGGTCTTACTCGCCGCAATCCGACCATGGCCGACCTCGGGAAATTCCCCCTCTACCTCAACAAATTCATTTTTCAATTCTCTGCCGCAAAAAAAGCAAGCGAACTCCATAAAAAGTATCACTATGATGCCGTCTGGGCAATGATGGCGCATTCTGTCGGAGTACCAGCAGGAATCTTCAAAACCCTGCACCCTAAAGTAAAATACCTTCTCACTCTTCAAGAAGGCGACCCCATTCCCTACATCAAGAAAAAAATGCTGCTCGTCTACCCCTTGTTCGTCCGAGGATTTACCAAGGCCGACATGGTACAGGCGATTTCCACCTATCTTTCAAAGTGGGCGCGAGACATGGGTTTCAAAGGAAAGATGGAAATAATCCCGAACGCGGTCAACATCAAACATTTCTCGCAAGAATTTTCAAGCGAAGAAATCAAGACAATCAAAGCGAAGCTCAAAAAAAAAGACGGCGATATTTTCCTGATCACCACTTCCCGTCTCGTGAAGAAAAATGCCTGCGATGACGTCATCAAAGCGCTAACCCTGTTGCCCGAAAATGTAAAATTCGCCATTCTCGGAATCGGCCCGGACGAAGCAATGCTGCGAACGCTCGCAAAAGAAAAAGGCGTCAGCGAAAAAGTTTTGTTCTTGGGGCAGATTGAACATTATGAAATGCCGAAATACCTCAAGGCCTGCGATATTTTCATCCGCCCTTCCCTCTCCGAAGGAATGGGAAATTCTTTCGTGGAAGCCTTCGCTGCCGGCATTCCGGTCATCGCCACCCAAGAAGGAGGAATTTCCGATTTTCTTTTTGACCCGGAACTAAACCCGAGCAAACCGCCCACAGGCCGAGCCGTAAAACCCCGCGACCCCGAAGGCATCGCCCGAGCCGTAAAGCTTCTCCTGAACGACAAAGAAAAAACTTCCGAAATTATCATCAATGCAAAAAAACTGGCCCTGGAAAAATACGACTGGGATACCATAGCGAGAGACATGAAAGAAAAAGTTTTCGCACGATTGTTCCAACGATAGCGTGCCCTCTTCCCCTGTGGTAAAATGAATGGATTACAAATTATTTAAAGCGTTTTTATGAAAAATAAAAAACACGTCCAAAAACCCGCCCATCACGAATCGCATCACGAGCATGAACATCGCGAAGCTCATGACGCTGAAGAAGAAAATGTTTCCATTGCGACATCGGAAAGCAATCCGATTATGATCCCGGCCGCCATCGTTATCGCGGGAATCATCATCGCGGGAGCGATCATATGGAGCAGTACGAGAACATCCGTTCCTCCGCCAGCCCCTGGATCACCCGCGGCGCAGCTCAAGAAAGGAACCATCGCGGAAGAAATAGGTTTGGACAAGAAAAAATTTGCCGAATGTCTTGCCAGCCGAAAATATCAGGCGACCGTCCAAGCAATGGTTGATGCCGGAGTAAAAAACGGAGTCCAAGGAACGCCTTTCACGGTTGTCATTGCCAAAAACGGCGCCCTGCTTGAAATCAACGGCGCGCAGCCGATAGAAGACGTGAAGAAAGTCATTGACCTCGCCTTAAGCGGCAATGCGGAAACCGTAATCAGCTCCAACACGGGAAAACTTCTCACCGAAGACCCCGTTACTGCCAAAGACCATATTTGGGGAAATCCGAATGCCGATGTAAAGATTATTACCCACGCCGATCTTGAATGTCCGTTCTGCAAACGATTCCATGCGACCATGGAGGATGTTATGAAACAATATGAGCAAGGAGGAAAAGTCGCTTGGATCATCAGAGATTTCCCTCTTACGCAGCTTCATGATAAAGCTCCGATTGAAGCAGAAGCGAGCGAATGCGCAAACGAGCTCGGAGGAAATGCCAAGTTCTGGGAATACGTGAACCTCTTGGAAAAGATTACTCCGGCGAACAACGGTCTTGATTCTTCTCTCTTATAAACAAAGTTTTATCACTCACAAACATTTTTATGACCGCAGATTATTCAATGGAGAAATTCAATAAGGTAACCGAAGAATCTCTCAAACCCGAGGATAAGGAAAAATTGGAAAAGTTCAGAGCGCTCAGAATGAGGTGGTTGGAATTAAGCAAAGACATTGACCCGAATACCGGCGCGATGGAAGCGGTCGTAGAAGAAATTATTGCTCTCATAAAAGGATTCAGAGAGCTTCTCCGCCCCGAACAGATGGAATACGTATTGGGCGTAGGAGAGGAAGCTCACGACAAATTGGAAGACGCTTATTCAGAGACCAAAGAAGGACAACTGGAGATTGCGCGCATGGAGGCCAATATCTTTAACGAAGCTTTTGATTCCCGCTACAACCGTCTTCAAAAAGCGATAGAAAACAGAAAAACCGACCCGCAGGAATTCATCTCCGCGCTTACTCATTTTGACTCTTTTGTAAAAGAACTGAACGAAGGCGACCTCCGAAGATACGGCGATGCAATCAGAAACAGAAAAGACAACCCCGGCAACCCTTTCAACAAAAAAGAACCCGAGGATATAGAACCGACCAAATCAGCGGTAATTTGGAACTAAAAAAGACTCTTTACAAACATAATACTTTATAGTATACTGTAGAAAGGAGTAGAAGGCTCCTTACAGTAGAAAAAGGAGAAAATCATGTCTTTTAAAGAAAAACCGTGGCTCGGCGAATCGGCCCCGAAACCCGCGACGAAACAGGAAAATCCGATACAACAAAGCCCCGAAGTCGCCGCCGTACATGAAGCCCAAAAAGCTTTCATGAAAAAATACATCGGCCCCGAAGGTCCTTCAATGGCCAAACATGAGTTTGAAACATTGGCCAACCACGCCCGCGCAGCGTCAAAATCAAAATCCGTCACCGCAAAAGAACGCGAAGAAATGAAAGACCTCGCCAAAACGGTGGACGAACTTTGGAAAAATCGGTAAGGAGAATACATGTTCGCAGACGAGCATACCTAATGAGCCTTTCTTATCCACAGAAAGGCTCATTTTTCATTTTAGATATTCTTCATTAACAGGTACAATAGGATACATCGGAGTAAAAAGCTATTTACAGAAATTGCGGACGGAGGTCTTTCCTTAAGGAGGAACGCAGCGAAGCGGAGTGACGGGGAAAGGAGAGACCTCGGGTAGCAATTTCGATTTAGTCACAAAAAAATAAAAATTTGCATAAATCCTCTATTCGTGGTAATTATAGGAAAACATATGGTTTGGAAACATACTATATAATATATACATGAAATTACTTATCGTTGAATCCCCTTCCAAAGCGAAGACCATTTCCAAATATCTCGGCGGCGAATACACCGTCGTTGCTTCTGTTGGCCATATTCGCGATATTCCGAAAAGCAGCAAAAATGCCATTGATATTCCGGGCGGTTTCATTCCTCACTATGAGATTTCCAAAGGCAAAGAAAAAGTCGTTGCGGAAATAAAGCATCTCGCCCAAAAAGCCGACGAGATATTACTGGCGACAGACCCCGACCGTGAAGGAGAAGCCATCGCCTGGCACATCGCGGAAGCCGTCGGCATCAAAAAAGCCAAACGCGTCGCTTTTCACGAAATTACCGAAAAGGCCGTCAAAGAAGCTATCAAACATCCGAGAGGAATAGACCAAGACCTCCGCAAGGCGCAGGAAGCGCGTCGCGTGCTTGACCGTCTCGTCGGTTACGGACTTTCCGGCCTGCTCTGGAAAAAACTCCGCTACGGTCTCGGCGCCGGACGCGTGCAATCCCCCGCCCTTCGTCTTCTCGTAGAACAAGAAGAAGAAATCCGCGCTTTTATTCCGGAAGATTTCTGGGTTATTCGCGCAGATACGGACACAATACCCGCCTCCGCCAAAGGCTCCGGCGAGGCGAGGAAAGAACGCGTCTCTTTTGAATGTTCCGAAAAACCGCGCGAGAAAAATATCGTTGACGATATTCTTGCGAAAGCAAAAACCGAAAAATGGAAAGTGACCGACGTGAAAGAAACGCAGGCCAAACGCTCTCCGAAAGCGCCGTTCACCACCTCCACCCTCCAGCAAGCGGCCAGCACCCAGCTTGGTTTTTCACCGAGCAAAACCATGAGCGTCGCGCAGAAGCTCTACGAAGCCGGGCACATTACCTACATGCGTACCGACAGCACGAATCTCGGTGAAGAAGCGATTGCGGAAATTACCGCTACCGTCGCCAAGCTCTATGGAAAAGATCTCGTTGAAGTCCGTGCCTACAAAACCAAATCAAAAAATGCGCAGGAAGCCCACGAAGCTATTCGTCCGACTCACCAAGCAAAAAAAGAATCCGGACTGACCTCTGAACAGAAAGACTTGTACGGTCTCATTTGGAGAAGAACCATTGCCTCTCAAATGAAAGACGCAAGCGTCCTTCGCACAAAAATTATCGCCAATACGGAGAGCGAAAGTCTTCCTCCTTTCCACGCGAACGGATCCCGTCTTATTACTCCGGGTTGGCTTGCCGCCGATCCGAAAGCGCGCGAAGAAGATACCGAGCTTCCGAAGGTTTCCGTCGGCGAAACCCTGACTCTTATTGAGATAACCGAAGAAGCCAAGCAGACCGAACCGCCCAACCGATACTCCGAAGCCGGACTCGTCAAAAAACTGGAAGAACTCGGCATCGGACGCCCGAGCACCTACGCCTCCATTATCAAAACCAACATTGATCACGGATACATCGTCAAAGAGGGCAAAGCCCTCCGACCCACCGACACGGGAGAAGTCGTCATCAACAAATTCCTCAAGCCTCATTTTGGCGACATTATTTCCTACACTTTCACCGCTGAAATGGAAGAGAATTTGGACGAGATCGCCGACGGCAAACGCGAATACGAAAAAACGCTCCGAGATTTTTACACGCCATTCGCGAAGCAGCTGAAAGAAAAAGAAAAAATAGAAAAGATTACCAATGTCGGCGATGCTCCGAAAGAAATGCGCTGCCCGATCTGCGGCGGAGACATGGTTATCAAACTTGGAAAGAACGGGAGCTTTTTAAGCTGCGCCAAATTCCCCGAATGCAACGGCGCCAGAATGCTGGACGGCCGAGAGCTGGAAGGCCCGAAACTCCTGGACGAAACATGCCCGAAATGCGGAGGCGCTCTTATGGAAAGGGACGGCCGTTTCGGCAAATTCATCGCGTGCAGCAATTATCCGAAATGCAAATTCATCAAATCCGATCCTACGGAAGAAGCCAAGAAAAACACCGGGGTTAAATGCGGAAAATGCGCCGACGGAGAAATGACCGAACGCCGCGGCCGCTTCGGACTCTTTTACAGCTGTACGAATTACCCCGACTGCAAGCACATCATCAAAACCAAACCCACCGGCAACCTCTGCAAACTCTGCGGAGAGCTCATGATGGAAGGCACCAAAACCATTCCGGAAAGATGCTCCGACAAAAATTGCCCGAACCACAATCCGCACAAGATAGAAAAAAGATAAAAGTAAAAAGAAAAAAGCGCGACGACTGCCGTGCTTTTTTCTTTTTTCTTTTTTCTTTTTTCTCATATATTAAAACTCCCCGCAACGTTTCCGTCGCGGGGATTGTTCTAAATTTACTCCGCCTTAAACGGATTGTTCCACCAATATCTTTTATCAAGCCCGTATCCGGAACGAGATTCCTCAACCAATCCGTACGCTTCTATGTGTTGCAAATAGGCTCGTATAAGCTGAGAACTCACTTCTTCATCGGGGTACTTTGCATTCAACGTATCAACAATATCTCCCAATAAAAAAGATTCTTGTTCCGCCTTTTCAAATACGGCGCTTCTTATTTCATCAATCGATATACTCATTTTAATATCTCCAAGGTATAATTGAACTATCCTAAACAAGAGTATAGAGAATCCCGCTAAATTTGCAAGACAAGTTCTTCTTCCACAAATGTCAAAAGTGTGTTATAATGAAATCATGTCCAACAACGCAGAAGATCTCATTTCCGCCATAAAAAATCCTTCAGAGGAAGACAAGACGCTTATCAGAAAAGCGTACGATTTTGCCGTGCTTGCGCATAAAGATCAGACGCGTTTTTCGGGCGAGCCCTATTTCATCCACTGTTTCGCCGTCGCCATGAATTTGGCGCAATTCGGCATGGAGACCAAAGTCATCGCTGCCGGTCTTCTCCATGACACGCTGGAAGACGCCGATATCACTCCGAAAGAATTTGAAGCGAAGTTCGGAAAAGAAATTCTCTTCTTGGTTGAAGGCGTTACCAAACTCGGAAAACTCAAATACCGCGGCGAACAGCGCCACGTGGAAAGTCTGCGAAAACTTTTTATCGCCACCACGCGCGACGTTCGCGTTCTCATCATCAAACTGGCCGACCGTCTCCACAATGCGAGCACGCTGGAATTCGTCCGACCCGACAAACAAAAAAGAATTGCGCTGGAAACCCTTGAGATTTACGCCCCGCTCGCCTACCGTCTCGGCATGGGTATTATCCGCCACCGTTTGGAAGAACTCGCTTTCCCTTATGCCTATCCCGAAGAATACAAAAAAGTAAAAGAACTTTTGAAAGCCCGCGAAGACGAAATACAAAAGCGTCTGGAAAAATTCTACCGAACGCTCAAAAAAGAAATTGCGCAGGCGGGTTACAAACAGTTCCGCACTTCCAACCGAATGAAAGGAACGTACAGCCTCTACAAAAAACTGGTGGAGAAAAAAATGGACATCACCAAGATCTACGACATCATGGCGATACGCGTCATCGTCCCGACCGTCGCCGATTGTTACGGAGTGCTCGGTATCGTTCATGCCAACTGGCGCCCGCTTCCCGGACGCATCAAAGACTACATCGCTTTCCCCAAACCGAACGGCTACCAAAGTTTGCACACGACCGTCTTCACAGGAGACGGAGGCATTATAGAAGTGCAGATACGAACCGAACAGATGCACCAAGAAGCCGAGTATGGTATCGCTTCGCACTTGGGATACAAAGAAGGCATCATGAAGAACAAAACGCGTCTTGAAGACATCGGCAAAAAATACGCGTGGTTCAAACAGCTCGTGGAACTGCAGGAAAATGTTTCCCAGACGGGAGAATTCTTGAATCACCTCAAAGTAGACTTTTTTGAAAACCGCGTCTTCGTCTTCACCCCCAAAGGCGATGTTATAGACCTGCCCGAAGGTTCCAGCCCGATAGACTTCGCCTACGCCGTCCACTCCGACATAGGAAGCCATGTTTCCGGAGCCAAAGTAAACGGAAAATTTGTGGCGATTACATCAACCCTTCACAACGGCGACATCGTGGAAATAGAAACCAAAAAATCCGTCTCCCCCACCAGAAAATGGCTGGAAGGATCAAAGACAACGCTCGCGAAACGCCACATCCGCATTTCTCTGCAAGAAAAAAACCTTCCTTCGAAAGTGTTAGGAAAAAGAGAATAAAGGAAAAAGCAAAAAGAAAAAGGGTAACGGACGTCGCACCCTTTTTTCTTTATCCTTGTTGCTTTTTGCTATTCATTGCCGAATAATTTATGCACTCTTTTTGTCCAGAGTTCTCGGCGGGCGTTCAGCCATTCTTCTTCGTTAAAATCCGGAATTCTTTCCGATATTTTTTTGAGAGAGATCTTATCTCTTTGCAAAAGCGAATCGGTAAATTTCTGAAACATTCTTTCTTGATTTTCCAAAGGCAATTTTGAAATTTCATTCTTTATTTTTTCACGCCAAGCATTTATTTTTGAACCAACGCCGACACCGCACAACGATTCTGCTTCAAGACGAGGTTTATACCAAGACATATCAATATAAGGGCTTCTTGGTTCGTCCAAAAACCTAATCTCATTTACTATTTCATGAGTAGTCAGTAATTTCGGATTAAGATGGATTCTTATTCCTCTTTCGCCATATTGTTCATCAAGAAAACCCGCCACGCTATCCAAAAGAACAGACGATGGAATTGCCGATTCCGCATCGCCATCAACAAGGATATCCATATCGTAATCTGAACCTTCCTTTTCAGAACTATACCCGGTCATTCTTGAGCCAAAAGGAACAACCCCGACAAAATTCGGAAATGAAGAAAGTTTTTTCTCTATATCTCTCGCAATATCAAAAGCCTCCTGATTTTTCACACCTTCAATATCCGTTGCATCAACAAGTTTATCCAAGCGAAGTTTTTCTTTCGGTATTCCTTCTATTGTCATTTCATTTTCCATTATCTATTCCCTATTTCTTTCCTTTCTTCCACGCATGTTCTGTAAGCGCTTTCTTCGCGGCCATTTGTTCGGCGTCTTGTTTGGAATGGCCTTCTCCTTCACCCGTGAGTTTATCGCCAAGGAAAACTCCCGCGCGGAATTTTTTGTCGTGATCGGGTCCGATTTCTTCCAGCACTTTGTAGTTCGGCGTTATGCCGTATACATCCTGCGCTTTTTCTTGGAATAAGCTTTTTGAATCCTGCCAGAGGCCTTTTCCGACCACTTCGTCGGCAAAACAAAGAATGTATTTGGCGATAAAATCTTTCGCAGTTTCATACCCTTGGTCAAGATAAATGGCGCCGATAACCGCCTCAATCGTATTGGCAAGAATATACTGGCGCGCTTTGCCGATATCTTTCGCTTCACCCTTGGAAAGAAGCAGCATCTCGCCCAAAGAAAGATTCATCGCGATATCGGAAAGGATGTTCGCATTCACAAGACCCGCCCGATAAGCGGTCAGTACACCCTCGGGTTCGTTCGGATATTTCTTAAAAAGAAATTCAGTAGAAACAAGCTCCAGTACGGCATCACCCAAAAACTCAAGCCGTTCATTGTGCACGAGTCCTTTTTCTTTCGCCTCGTTGAGATAGGAACGATGAGTGAATGCTTCGCGGAGAATATCTTTATTCTTAAAAACAATTCCGGTAGAAGTTTCAAATTTTGAGAAGTCAGGCATGATATTAAATTTCTGAATTATGTTGCAGTAAAAACTCTTATTGTCGTCATTCCGGCCTTTGAGCCGGAATCCATGGTTAGTGCATAAAACCCTGAATCCCGTGGGGGACGAATTGATTATTTTTCTTCTTTCTCTCCCGACAATATCTTCACTCCTTTCGTAATAATCGGTAGGATATCATCATAAAAATTAAGTTCGGCGATATCCCCCACCGGGAACCATCGCACATCATCAAGTCCGCCTTTGTCGGCCTCAAGTTTGAGCGGGCCGTAAGAAGCTTCGGCAAGGAAATAGGCGACGTTCTTTCGGTATCGTCCGATCTCGGGATTGTTCGCGACGTATTCATTCTCCCCGAGTTCTTCTTTTACGTCTATTTCGGCATCTATCTCTTCTTTTATTTTTCTCTTCACCCCCTCTATTTTATCCTCCCCTTCGGTAAGTCCGCCCTTGGAAAGCGTCCAGTGTCCGAAAATATCATGAACGAAAGCGAGATAGGTTTCGCCTTCATGTTTGGAATAGACGACGGCGCCGACCAGCTGTTTGACCGGCAATTGTTCGCGGGGTACGTTCTGATTCTTTTTCTTGGCGATATCATCTTTTCCCGGTTCGCCGAGTTCTTTATAGACCGCGCCGAGCACGCCGTTCACGAATTTTCCGCTGGTCTCTCCGCCGAACGTCTTGGCGAGTTCAATCGCTTCGTTGATGGCAACCTTGGGCGGAACATCGGAATGATCGGAAAACAGAAGTTCAAACAAACCGATTCGGAGGATATTTCTATCAATGATGGAGATACGGTCAAGAGGCCACTCGGGAGCGGCCTCATGAATAATGGAATCAAGCACTTGATTCTTTTTGACAACACCTTCGGTAAGATTTTTGATAAAAGAGAGGTCGGAAAGACCGGGTGCGAATTCTTCAATATCGCGCGTCAGAATCTCGTCTACGGATTCGTCTTTTTTATCGCGAAAGTCCCACTCAAAGAGAGCTTGAAGGACGATCGATCTTGAAAGGTGCCTATTTGCCATAATTTAAATTACACGTGAAAAATGTAAAAAAACATCGGAAACGCTCTACCTCCTGCTCTTCGGTCTATTTTGCCGCTTCTTTCTTGGCTGCCGTTCTTTTGGTCTTCTTTTCAACTTCTTTCATGACATTGAGAACTTCTTTGCCTCGGTAAGTGCCGCAAACTCCGCAAGCGTGGTGCTTAACGTGTGATGATTTGCATTTTGAACATTCCGTCAATCGCGGCCCGTCAACATGATGATGGGACCGTCTGTTGGCCGTATGCGCTCGTGTGTGTCTCATTCGTACTACCATAGTGAATATAATATAGCGTAATTTTCAAGAAAATGCAAGGGGAAGCAGGAAAACTCCCCAAAAAGCCCTTTTTACGGAAATTTTCCTTAAATAAAGCCCTAAAAATACAAAAGAAAGGCGGGGAAAATCCCCGCCTTTTGCGCCTTTTTATTCTTTGACCTCTTCCTGTTCTTTTCTATTCTGTTCAAGAATGGCCGCTTCTTCCGGAAAAACGTCAGCGAATACTTTTATTGATTTTGTTTTTCTATGTTTTCGCCACTGTACAATTCCAGTGAAGCATAAATAAAGAAAAGCAAGAGCAAAAAAAGCATGTTTTTCAATCTGTCCCCACTCGGAAAATATAGCGATAATTATCAAAACCAAGTCAGAAACAAAAAGAATAAAAACAAAAAGCGCGATGCGGTCAAACGATTCCCCGGCTTTTTTCACAAATTCCTGACGATGTTCGGAAGCATGTTTAACTCTGTTTATATAATCGGTATGTTCCACGTAAAAGTACCTCTTTTGTTGTTGATGAACTGATTTTAATTATACACTTTTATACAAATATGTCAACAACATAAAAACCCGCCACAAGTCAAAGCTTGGGCGGGAATGAAAATGCGAGCATTTTTATTTTAGTTTGAATTCCACCATGATACCGCTTTTTTATACAGGTAGTATGGCAAAAACATGGCAAAAAGAAATGCCGCAAGGATAGAGAGAATAATAAAAAGCGGGGTAAGAGTCAGAAAAATTTCAGACGCCAAACCCGTTGAACAGAGAGAAAGCGCCCACAAAACAAAAATAAATAA
The DNA here is from genome assembly GCA_943356445.1 of Candidatus Nomurabacteria bacterium. Classification (GTDB taxonomy): domain Bacteria; phylum Patescibacteriota; class Minisyncoccia; order Phycocordibacterales; family CAIJYI01; genus CAIJYI01. Next base: position 4,993 of record CALREZ010000019.1, on the reverse strand, counting down.
AAAGACAATCCCCATTCCAAAAGTGGCAACCGTATGCCCGTCGGGATAGTCGTTTTTTTGTTCGTCGTCATTATCTCCTTTTTTCAAATCATATTCGCGCTTATTCACATCAAGGTACTCCTTCGTTACGTTCGTCTGTATGAACTATAAATAAAAAAAGTGTTTTAGTCAAATTCCTCCGAGAAAGCTTTTCCTATGCGCGCCTTCCAAAATTCCGTGTCTCCGAATCATCTCGTAATGTTTTTTCGTCCCGTACCCTTTATGCCGTTCAAAACCATATTCGGGATATTTTTGAGAAAGCGCGATCATTTCCTGGTCGCGGAGAACTTTCGCGCCAATGCTCGCGAGAGAAATAATCGGTTCAATGTCGTCGCCATGAATAATCGTCTTTTGAAAGAGATATTCTTTCGGCGCATGGAGCGACCCATCCAGCAAGACAAACGTATTCTCGGGAGGACAAGCCAATTCAGCCAAAGCCTCCGCGAGCGCGCCTCGTATCGCGAAAGAAATTCCGCGAGAATCTATCGTTTCAGCCGAAGAAAACGCAACGGCGAAAGAAAATTTTTCAGCAATCATTTCTTTCTCCATTTTCAAAAACCACTCTTCCCTTTTTCCTGCGGTAAGTTTTTTTGAATCCCTCGCTCCGAAAGAAAATTTTCTAAACCGCCGAATATCGCGCACCGAAAAACAAGCCGCGCAGACCGCCACCGGCCCCGCCAAAGGCCCACGCCCCGCTTCATCTATCCCCACAATATATTGAATATCTTTCGGCACCCTCATTTCTCTATCATACACAAACCGAAAAAGAAAAACATCTAGTCAAAGTTCGCATATGCGAACTTTGACTAGATTCTGCCAAGTTTTACCGAGGACCGCCCTCGGTAAAAGAAAAAACCGTCCTGCCTGGGCAGAACGGTTTTGCGGGAATCATTGATTTCCCAAGCAGTTTGAATAATCTTGTACGGCATTCCTCATTTCTTCGGGATACCAGTTATCCAAACCTTGTTTCAGAAAGGAGTATTTGTTCCAGTCATGCGTATCTTTATAAAACTGCTCGGAATCATGAGACTTCATTTGGTACAAAGTTTTTGCTTCCTTCACGCGAAGGTCATACTGAGCCTTGCAATCAATTTTTGCCGGCGCTTGGACTTGCGGTTCCTGTACCGGTGCTACCGGAGCAGCTTGGCTTTGATACCCTTGCTCCGCGTATGGCTGATACATCCGCACCGGATATTGTTCTATCATGCGGTTCTGTTGGTACTGTTCCAAATAATATGCCGTGGGCGCATGATCTCCGATACCGGAAGAGTAACTTTCGTTTCCTCGATACAGAGGCTCTGACGGATACATCATTCCGGCGACGCCGGCTCCAAGAAAAGCTCCTTCCACCGGTTTACCGACCGCAATACCCAACGCGCCGCCGACCGCCGCGCCGGTTGCGGCTCCCGCAATCTTTCCGATGTTCACTTCAGATTTTGAACCCTGATAGCGTCCATAGGTATCATACACCGGGACGGTCGTACACCCGGTAATGATCGGTACCGCCAGTATCAAACCGGCAACAACGCGTAATAAAGTGTTCATAAACACCTCCTCTAAAAATGTAAAATATCAAAATAGCTCCTATTATTTTACATAATATACAGTATTTGTCAAGTTTTAAAAATCCCCCTCGTTCAAGAGGGGGATTGATATTACCACCGAGGATACATCTGGTAATAATAAGGATGATAATAGCGATACGGGGTTATATTGATGTTCAAACGAATCCTCGGACGAGGTTGATAATATCCGTATTCATAAGAACCATACGCGGGCATCACCGTACAACAGGAAAGAGACAAAGAAACAACGAGCATCATTCCGGCGAATAAGTCCAAAAACGTTTTCATAAAAACCTCCAAAAGATTATCGGCACACCTTAACAAGTCTCGGAAAATACTCTCCGGTGAGAAGGTCGTGCAAACCTCCGACATCGGCGTATCCGCAAACGATTTGTTTTTGGGGGACAATCCGATAAAGCTTGGGCGTATTATACCGCGGGTAGATGGTGATGTTAATTTTCGTACCGGGCTGCGCAAAGGCAAAACCGTGATAACTGAAATGCGGAGCCGGCTTCAGATCATTAAAAGCAAACGGTTTGTAAGCAAAGTTCGCATTCGGTTTGGGGTTATTAAAAGTAAAATCACGATAACCGAAATCCGAAGGGGGTGCTACGTTATTGAAGGCAAACGGCCGATAACCAAAATCATGATAATTGAAATTGTTATAGGAAAAATTACGATACGCAAAACCCGAGCTTGCCTGCGGATTATTAAAGCTGAAACTGTGGTACGTAAACGGGCCGGAAATTGCCTGCGCCGCAAAAAATACCAGCCATGCAAAGCATAAAATTTGAAAGAACTTTTTCATTGGATCCTCCTCAGAAACAAAAATGAATATATCAAATCAAAAACCATAATACATTTTATTATCGTTTCTGTCAACACTACACCAAAACCTCCACAGACGGTATAATGAAACGCATGTCTGAAACCCCAACAAAAAAATTCGTTCATCTCCACACGCACACCCACTATTCCCTTTTGGACGGTCTTTCAAAAATAGAAAATCTCATCAAGGTTGCCAAAGAAGACGGCATGCCGGCAATCGCCGTTACCGATCACGGCAACATGTACGGCGCCATTGAACTCTACAAAAAATGCACCGCGGCCGGAATCAAACCCATCATCGGAGTGGAAGCCTATATCGCCAACCGCACGCGTTTTGACAAGGAACCGGGCATAGACAACAAGCGCTATCACCTCACGCTTCTCGCCAAGAACAACGCCGGTTACCGCAACCTCATCAAGATGGTCACCGCATCCAACCTTGAAGGATATTACTACAAACCGCGCATGGATAAAGATCTCCTCCGCGCGCATAGCGGGGGTATCATCTGCCTCTCGGGATGTTTCGGCGGAGAACTCGCCCGCGCCATCCGCAACAAAGACAAAGAAAAAGCGATTGCCATCATTCGCGAACATCAGGAAATTTTCGGCGCTGAAAATTATTTTCTGGAAATCCAGCGCCATTCCGGAATTGAAGGTCATGACGAATGGGAAAGAGATGTGGTGGCTCTCGGCAAAGAACTCAATATCAAAGTCGTCGCCTCGCAAGATTCCCACTACACCAAAAAAGATGACAAAAGAGCGCACGAAACATTGCTCGCCGTCGGAACGGGAAATCCTGTCGGAACCGATACCAATCTGACCTTCGGCTCGGACGATTATTCTTTCATCACCACCGCGGAAGCCTACTCCTATTTCAAAGATACTCCCGAAGCGGTAGAAAACACCTCTCTCATCGCGGACATGTGCGACATCCAAATAGAACTCGGCAAATGGACTTTTCCCAATTACCTCATTCCGGAAGGAACCACCTACGACAGCGAACTCCGCCGTCTCACATTTGAAGGCATCGCCAAACAAGGGATGCAGGAAACGAAACAAGTCATAGACCGCATAGAATACGAACTGAACATCATCAAGACCAAAGGATATTCTCCGTACTTTCTCGTCGTTTCCGACCTCCTCCGTTTCGCCAGAGAAGCGGGGATCATGACCAACGTCAGAGGTTCGGGCGCCGGCTCTCTTTGTTCCTACCTGATCGGCATTACGCTCGTTGATCCGCTGGAATACAAACTTCCCTTTGAACGTTTCCTCAATCCGGAACGTCCGTCGGCGCCGGATATAGATATGGACTACGCCGATAACCGACGCGACGAAGTCATTGAATATGCCAAAAGGAAATACGGCGCCGATCATGTGGCGCAGATCGGTACATTCGGTACGATGGCCGCTCGCGGCGCGGTAAAAGACGTGGCTCGAGCGCTCGGCTATCCGTACGCAACCGGCGACAGAATTTCAAAAATCATTCCGATGGGATCGCAAGGTTTCCCGATGACCATTGATCATGCTCTGGATATCGTTCCCGAGTTGAAAGAAATGTACGACCGAGAATCGGACGTAAAAGAAATCATTGACCTCGCCAAGAAGCTGGAAGGCTGCGTCCGGCACATCTCCGTGCATGCCGCAGGCGTCGTTATTTCCCCCACCATTCTTTCAGACTTCACCCCGTCGCAGTTTGATCCGAAAGGAGGAAAAATTATCTCTCAATACGAAATGCACGCCGTGGAAGACGTCGGGCTTCTCAAGTACGACTTTCTCGGCATCAGAAATCTCGCCATCCTCGCCGATGCTGTCCGCCTCGCGAAAAAATATCACGGCATAGAACTGGATATTCAAAAAGTTCCCCGCAACGACAAAAAGACCTTCCAGATGCTTGCCCGCGGCGAAACGATCGGGCTCTTCCAGTTGAACGGTTCGGGTATGACCAAATACCTCATGGATCTCCGTCCGACCACGATCCACGATATCAACGCGATGGTCGCGCTCTATCGCCCGGGACCGATGGAGTCCATTCCCGAATACATCAAACGCAAACGAAATCCGTCGCTCGTAAAATATCTTGACCCTCGCATGGAAGACATTTTGGATCAATCCTTCGGCGTTATCACCTACCAGGACGACGTCATGATGATCGCCATCAAACTCGCCGGATACTCTTGGCTGGAAGCCGACAAGCTCCGCAAAGCCATGGGAAAAAAGATTCCGGCGGAGATGGAAATTCAGAAAAAGAAACTCTTGGAGGGATTCCTGAAAAACGGCCTCTCAAAAGAAAAAACAAAAGAACTCTGGGCGCTCATTGAGCCGTTCGCCGCGTACGGATTCAACAAAGCGCACGCCGCGAGCTACGGACTGGTCGCCTATCAGACCGCGTACATGAAAGCGAACTATCCCGCGGAATACATGGCGGCGGTTCTCACGGCCGAGTCGGGCGACGTGGAAAAGATTTTTGAAATCATCACCGAGTGCAAACGCATGAACCTGCCCGTTCTTCCTCCCGATGTCAACGAAAGCATGGGCGACTTTGCCGTCATCAAAGGCGAAAC
>CALREZ010000018.1:22233-23396 GCA_943356445.1 Candidatus Nomurabacteria bacterium | reverse complement strand
TCGCGCGCATTTGCGGAACGTGTTCCAATGCGCATATCATGGCGGCGATTGAAGCGTGTGAAAACGCGCTGGATATTCATCCGACGAAACAAACCGAGATTCTTCGCGCTCTTACGATGCACGGACTTATTATTCGCGACCACGCTTTGCATCTGTATCTTTTTTCCATGCCGGATCTGTTTGGCAAAGATGCTTTTTTGGATTTTGACGAAAATGATGAAACGCAGCATCAGATGCTCCACGACGGGTTTGACATAAAAGCGGCGGGGAATTATCTGGCGACGCTCGTTGCCGGGCGTTCCGTTCATGGCATGTATCCGGTCATCGGAGGCTTTCTGCATTTTCCTTCCAAAGAGGGGGTAGATGAAGCGGTTCAAAAATTGGAATCGGTGCGTGAGGCGGTACTTCGTTTGATCAAAGTATTTTATGATGCGCCGTATCATTTTGACCGAAAAACAAATTACATGGCGCTCATTGCCGATGAGGGGTTCGGCTATATCAACGGAAAGATACGGACCAGCCGGGGTGAAGTCTTTGATGAGAAAGAATATCGCAATCTTCTTGAACATACCGTCATTCCGTATTCGCAAGCGAGCGGATACAAATACAAAGGAGAAAGTTATTTGGTCGGAGCGCTTGCCCGCATCAATATCGCCAAAGATAATCTTCATCCTAAAACCAAAGAGTCGGCAAAAGAGGCCCTCGCTCTCTTCCCGTCTACCGACATTTTTCATAACAACCTCGCGCAAGCGATAGAAATTTTGCACTCGGTAGATGAATCCATTGATCTTCTTACAAACAACACCTTTGTTCCCGAACCTCTCATTAAAAAACCGAATCGAGACGCGATAGGAATCGGAGTAGTGGAAGCCCCGCGCGGAACGCTCTATCATAAAGTCGTTCTCGGCTCGGACGGAATAATAAAAGAAGGGGAAGTCATCGTTCCGACAGGACAAAATCAGATAAACATAGAAGAAGATATTGGGCGTCTCGTAGAGAGACTTCTTGCGGAAGGAATGGCGGAAGATAAAATTCCGATGGAAATAGAAAAGCTGATACGAGCCTACGACCCTTGTATGTCCTGCGGCGCACACTTCTTGAAAGTGAATTGGATTTAGGCAAGCCGTCTTTTTGGCGATCTTCGTTTTTATTTTCAAAAAAAA
>CALREZ010000018.1:0-22133 GCA_943356445.1 Candidatus Nomurabacteria bacterium | reverse complement strand
TGCCGAAGCTTTTAGCGAAGGAGGGTCATGCAAAAATCCCGTCTTGCGTGCCTGTATGGAGTTCTTTTTTCTTTAAAAAATATCCCGTACAGAATTGTCCTGTACGGGATATTTGGTGAAAGCTTATCAGCTTTTTGCGAAGATTTCAAAAGGAACGACCGGGCGTACCAGTGATTCTATCGCCATGCCGGTGGCCTCGGCGATTTTGAATCCTTCGGAAAGGAGTTTTGAATGTTCTCTCTCTGAGAGATATGGCGTACCTCCTTCAACAATTCGTTTCGCCAGAGCGGCGGCTTCCAGATAGGTATCAACCTCTATCACCGCATCTCCGAAACCGAGCGTTTCTTTTGAGACGTTTAAGAGCGTGTTGTTGTCTTTGACGGCAATAATCGGAATGCCTCTTTCTGCCGCGACCAGCATGGGCAACCCGCCGAGAGAATTCCAAGGAGCAACAACGACCGCGACATCGGCAAGACGAAGCCAATCGGGGGAAAGTCTTTCTTTTGCGTTGACGTTCAAGAAATGAATCTTAGGAGCGCGGGAAAGTCCTTGCATAACGCACCCGAGATATCCGATGCTCCCGATAATTTCGCCGGTAGCGCGGGCATCGTAATTTTTCCGATCAAGAAGATCGTCAATTTCTTTTGCGTAGAGCAGGGGGCCGTGAGCAACCATTTTTCCCGATCTCCAAGAGAGCATATGGGAAATGACCGCTTCCAATCCTCCGTGAGGGTCGGGCGCTTTGCCCGCATGATAGAGGTCAAGCGCGCCTTGCGGTATCGCTATTTGAGTACCGACGACGAACGCATCTATCTCGTGCGCGCGATTCTTAAGCAATCGTTCCATCGCTCTTATAAGCGTGAGGGGTCTGCCTATTTCTCCGGTAATCGCTCCTGATTCGGTTTGAAATGACCGGCTTCCGACATGCTCATCCGTAATTTCATAATCCGAGATATTGATTCCGCCAGCCAGACGACACATTTCCGCCGTTTGAAAACAGAACCGATGGATCTTTTTAATCTCCTCGGTGTCTTCTCCTTGATCAAGGATAAGGCCGATTCGGTTCAGTTTTTTGTGGAACGGAATAAGCGCCACTCTATTTTGGAAAAAATTATCAAGCGTGTGTCCTTCCGTGTAAACGACGTTCGGCGACATGTAGGTGGTTACTGCCGCGTTTACGGCGTTGGGGTTGGTGATGCAATAGTCCGCGACCGATGCAAGCAAGTTTGTTGCCGGACTTGCGTCCGCGATAAACCCGCCGATTGACGCTTGAACTCCGGTCGGAACAATATGAACGACCGCTTTTTTGCTTCCTTTCGGGTTTTCATATCCCGGATATTTTTCTTGTGAAAGCGGCCGGTTTGCTTCTGCAATTGCCATTTCAACCGTCGCTTCGCCGTCTTTTATGTTGTTGATGGAATGGCGGAGAATATGCTCGTTTGGCTGCAAAATATCAGCAAGATACTTCGCTACATATTTTTCCAAGGCTTCTATCGGAACTCCCGTAATGGGAATAAGGACTTGTTTGTTGTAGACTCTGGTTATCATTTCAACCCTCCTTTTTGTCTTGTAAAATAACTCATCTGCCCGATATGACAATATCCCAGTTTCTCGTTTTAGTCAACACCTTATTTTTTATAAAAACAAAGCCCGACGCATTGATGCGGTCGGGTTTTGTTTGTGGTAGGATTAAAATAAATATGATCAAATTTTTTATCATTATTGTTTTAGTACTTGTTTTCTTTGCTATTTTAGGATGTGCATTCTTTTTTATTATAGGTCTGAGAGATTCTCTTTTTGTTGATATCCCATTTGTTTCGACGCGTAAACGTGCCATAACCCCCGTTATAAAAGCTCTTTCTCTCTCTCCTGGGTCGTTGCTTTATGAACCGGGGTGCGGTAGTTCTAATATTTTGAGGGCAGCAGTCAGGTCAGTTCCCGGGTCTAGAGGAATAGGTACTGAAAAAGGGTATCTTCCATATATTTTTTCCAGGATTAATACTTTCCGTTTGCCGATATCTATTTACTATGGAGACTTACTGTCTACTGACCTTTCCTTTGTTACACATATCTATTGTTACCTTCGGAGTGATTTAATGGAGCCTCTTTCTCAAAAAATCTTAAGTGAATGCGAAAAGGGAACGCGTATTGTTTCTTGTGATTTTTTTCTTCCAAATTTGTCGCTCATGCAAACAATTCAACTGGATGCGGGTGACGATAAACTTTCTCGTATCCTTTATGTCTATGAAGTAAAATAAAAAAGCTACACGTCGTATTACCGTGTAGCTAAAAACATTTATTCTATATATCCAATTTTTTTTGTCAGTCCATCGCAATCAGGGCAATGTCCATTATCGTTATCGTCACACTCCATGCAGTGTATAAGCCCGCAACCCTCGCATTTCCAAATACTATCGCCGCTTGTTTTATTGCCACAATTGGGACACCGAGAGAATCCATCATCACAGTAACAATCGGCATCAATATATCCAATTTTTTCTGTATACCCCGCGCATCTCGGACAGCGACCATCGTCTGGGTCACATTCCATGCAGTGCACGCATCCGCAATCTTTACATTCCCAAATACTATCACCGTCTGTTCTGTTTCCACAGTGCGGGCACTTTTCAAAGGTATTCATTTTTATTCCCCCCTTTTTTTCTTATTGACTCTGAGTTTATATTAACATTTTTATAGAAATCTGTCTATGTCTATAAAAACAAAGCCCGACGCATTGATGCGGTCGGGCTTTTTGTTTAGAAGAATTCCGCTTCTGTTTCAAGCCGGATCTCCAGTTCCAGTACGGCGACGTTCCAACGGAAGATGTTCAAAGTTCGTTTTATGGAGGCGATTATTTCCTCATCTCTCGTTTTGTCCGCGTATACGGGAACATAGTTTTTTAATTGAGATTCCAGTTCTCGACAGGTTCTTCTGCAAACCCTGCAACGAACGGCTCTCAATGTTTGTGATTGGTTCATGACCATTCTCCTTATGCGCGGGTAAGGGGACTAACGTCGGGGAAGATCCATTCTTCAAATTCTTCCCAAGCTGTTGCTTGAGCCGCGTATTCATTTTTTTTCCAGACGGGGGCATAACACATTGCGTCCCACCATTTTTCGCTTTGCGGAAGATTCGCGACTTCTTCTGAAACTTCTTCTTTTTTGGGAAGGTGCATCCACGTTATTTCTTGCTCATTTTTCGGCATATCTATTCTCCTTTTGGTGAATTTCTGTTTGCATTATACCACTTTTCTATGGCTTTTGTCAATTCACTGGTCGCGGAAATTTCCGGCATGTCCGGCGGAATACCGAAGATCTTTATTTTCTTCAATTTGCCGAGTTTTTGCAGATAGATAAGGTTGAAGAAAGCGTCAAAGTCGTGGACGGATATTCGCGGGGCTTCTATAAAATGTTTCAGGTCGTTAAAAACGGTCAGTTCTTTTATTCCGACTACCGTATCTATCATCGTCATTTCTTCCGGAATCTTCCATTCCTCATTCGGGTCAAGAACGGTAAATTCAATATCGGGAAAACGCTCTTGAAGCTTTGAGAGTACTCGGAGGGGAAGGGAATCCATTTCCACGTCCGGGTTTCCAAAAACGTAAATAGTATTTTTCATAAAGTTTCGTTTGCTAATGATATATGCCATCTGGTATATTTTCTCAAATTTTCCGCTTGTCTTTTGGTAATCTTTTCACAGATAACGCTCCAATGGATGGAAACCAAATCTCCCGGTTTCAATTGTTCAATGTCATAATCGGATTCAAGCTGCCTCAAAATGTTTTTTTGCTCGGGGGCGCCGAAGACAAGTTTTCCGTTTTCATACAAAAGCGGTTCTGTTTCCACGACAATGAACGGCCCCGATACGGAAACAATTTTTCCGACACTCACCAAACACTCGCTGATATTTTCCAGAGAGTGTTCACGCTCCGCGTGCCCCATTCTTTTCCAAATATCCAGAACATGAAAAGAATGATGAGGAAGCGCGCCTTGCCCGATTTTTTTCGCGAGCATTTCAAAAGTTTTTGCTCCGAGTTTGTCTTTCATTCGGAGCTTGTCGCGGAGGTGCTCGTAGAGCTTTTGTTTTGACACTCGGTCAAGAAGAGTATTCCCGATCCAGTATGCTTCCACCACTCTGTCAGAAAGAGGGTTTCGTATTTTATTCGCCTCGGCGATATGACAGAGATAGGGATACATTGTTTCAAATTGAGCAAGCAATTCGGTCAATCCTTCTCCCTCTTCCCCTTCGCAGATATGCGAAAAAATTTCCCGGTTTTTATCGGGTCCGCAATAGTGCAAACGGTTGGGGCCGAATGCGTATCGTGAGCATCGGAGCAGTCCGTTCATACCAAGAGCACGATTCCGAAGACGGCGAGCATGGCAAGCACAATCGTTCCCCCCGCGGAAAGATCAAAATAAAAAGAAAAGATGATGCCGAAAATGACGGAAAGAACGGAAATGATTTCCGCATACATGATAGTCTTTGCAAATCCTTTTTTAAATTGCAGAGCTGTGATGACGGGAATGATCATGAGGGCCGAGATAAGTAAAATTCCGACGATGGGAATGGCGAGAGAGACTACGAGGGCCGCAAGAATGATAAGAAGCACGTTGATAAAACGAACGGGGATCCCGACCGCCTTCGCTGATTCTTCGTCAAAAGAAATATACACGAGTTCTTTGTAAAAAAGAAAAAGAGAGAGGGAGACAACCGCGGCAAGGAACGCCATAATGCGGACGTCTCCTTGGGTTACGGTTACGATGCTTCCGAAAAGATAGTTGAGAAGATTGGCGTTAAATCCTTTTGCGAGGCTCAAAAGAATCATGGCAAAAGCAAGGCTTCCGGAAAGGAAAAGTGCGAGAGCTGATTCTCCGTATATTTTTTGCGACGTACGCAGTCGTTCAATTCCGACGGAAGATACGGCCGTTACTCCGATTGCCGTATAAACGGGGTTAAGACCGAGAAGCAATCCGAGAGCGATACCCGCCAGGGAAACATGCGCGAGCGTGTCCGCAATGAGGGAATACCTCCGAAGGACGAGGAATATGCCGATGAGCGGAGCGATAAGGGCGACGATGATGCCCGCCTCCAATCCTCGCACCATAAAACCGTATTGAAAAATATCCATATTTTTAGGAATGATGATGAGTGGTAAATTTTGCGTTTTCCCCGACGAACTCTTTCGCGTGGACGCTCTCAAGGAATTTTTCCGGCGTTTCGTGGTAAACGAGAGTTTTATCAACGCAAGCGATGTGCATCGCTTCTTTTGTTATTTTTTCAATGTCGTGAGAAATGAGAACGAGGGTGAGATTGAGTTCCGCATTGAGTTTTTTTATGAGAGCATAAAATTCATCTTGTGTTTTTGAGTCAACGCCGGACGTCGGTTCGTCAAGAAAAATGATTTTCGGTTCGCCCGCAATTGCGCGCGCAATGAAAACTCTTTGCTGCTGGCCCCCGGAAAGATCTCCTATAAGGCGGTTTTCGTATTCTTTCATCCCGACTTCCTGAAGAGCTTTTTTTGCTATTATTTCATCTCGTCCATCGGTGCGGCGGAAGAGTCCCTTTTTTCCGTATCTTCCCATGAGAACCACTTCTTTTACTGTTGCAGGAAAGTTCACATCAAAATTTGTCGCTTTTTGCGGAACGTATCCGATATCCGACCATTTTTTAAATTTTTTCAAATCTGTTCCAAAAAGTTTAATGTCTCCTTTTTTCGGAGGAAGAAGCCCAAGCATTATTTTGAGCAATGTGGTTTTTCCGGCGCCGTTCGGACCTACCAGTCCGAGATAATCTCCTTGGTGGATTTCAAGAGAAATATCTTTGAGCACTTCTTCTTTCCCGTAAGAAAAAGAAACATCGGATATTTCCACTATTTTTTTTGTGTGGTCTATATTGGGCATGATAACGCTGTTTGCAAATTTGTTAAATTTTCTCGCATAACCGACAGGTAATTTTTCCCTTCGGAAATTTCTTTTTTTGTGAGACCTTCCAACGGGTTCAGTATTAGGGTTTTTGCTCCCGTTTCTTTTGCTATGGTCTGAGAAAGTTTGGGACTCGCAAGACTTTCAAAAAATATATATTTTACCCGGTTCGTTTTTGCGAAATTCACAATATCTCCCATTGCCTTAGGAGACGGTTCCGAGTCGGGAGAAAGCCCCGCAATGGACACTTGGGTAAACCCGTAGCTTTTTGCCATGTATCCGAAAGCGGTGTGGGAAGTAATGATGGTTTTTTGGGCGCAGTTTGCCAAGTTTGTTCGATAAGCTCCGTCAAGAATCAATAATTTTTCCGTAAGCATTTGAAGGTTTGAACGGTAGTACGCTTCATTTTTCGGATCAGTTTTTTCAAAAGCCGCCTCTATCTTTTCAGCCATTTTATTCATAAGAGCCGGAGAGAGCCAAACGTGGGGATCCTTTGAATTCGTATCGCCCAATCCTTCTCCAGCAACGACAAGAGAGGTTTTTTGGGGGTTGATATTGTTTTTCATGTTCTCGTACCATGGTTCAAGACCGAGGCCGTTCATGATAAGAACCGAACTATTTTCCATTTCAGCAATGTCGCGGGATGTCGGTTCGTATTCATGCGGTTCCGCCCCAGCGGGGGTAAGATTGAATACTTGAACCTTGTTTCCTCCTATTTGCTCCGCCAAAAAAGAGAGGGGATAAAAGCTCGCCGTAACGAGCATTTTATCGGAAAAGGGAATGGAAGGCTGAGGTTTTAACAGTATTTTCCATACAGAAAAACCAGCGAGAAGAACTGCGACGGTAAGAAAAGCGATAATCTTTTTGCTCATCATGACATATCCACAATAACACAGAAGTATATTTCTTTCCATGGTGATATAATGAAAGCAAAAGCAAAATACTATGACACAAATAAAAATCGCAAGGTTTATTTCGACGCTGAGTATCCTCGTTGGGATTACTGTTATTATCGGGTGGTATCTTGACATTACCATCCTCACGAGCATTATGCCTCAGTGGATACGAATGAAAATAGCCACTGCCGTTTGTTTTGTCTTCTCGGGGCTGGCCGTTTACTTCCTTTCTTTTGAAAGGGAAGAAAAAAAAGAATTACGGCAAATAATGCTGACAATTTTTCCGATGCTTCAGGTGCTGGTCATGGGTACGTTGTTTCTGGGTTCAATCTTCGGCTTTCAGTCGGGTATGGAAAACTTCGCTTTTGTTGACCGACATGAAACGGTTACCCCGATATTTCAAGGTCGTCCGTCTGTGGCAACCATGATAGATTTTTTGCTTATCGCTCTTATTTCTTTTTGGTTTAATTTCAGTCGTCCCTCTAAAAAAACTTTTTCTGTTATCGGCTCCCTTGTCGGTGTTATCGGTTTGGTTGGAGTGATTGGTTACATTGTTCACTTGCCCCTGTTGTATTACGAGATACCGGGATTCAGCAACGCTATCGCCGTTCATACAACGATCCTGTTCGCGCTGTTGGGATTAGCCATATTCCTTATCGGGAGAAGACAAACATAATTGACACATGAAAATCAGAAACAAATTAATAACATATTTTCTTATCGTCCTTATCGTTCCCACGACGGTTCTTTCTTTCGTTTTGCTTCGGAACAGTCAGATCAATTTGGAGAATGAAATAACTTCTAATCTGGAAATCACCGCAAGTAATCGGAAAAATCAAATTGAGCAGTTTTTTCGGAATAATACCGATATTGTAAAAGTTATCGCGGGAAGAAGCGTTTTAAAGACGGAGTTTGCTAAATATGCCGGTAATCCAAACGAAGAACAGCGGAATGTCGTAAGCGGTTTGTTGGATGACACCCTCGTCTCATTGCCGAGCATTAAAGAGCTTTCTCTTCTTGATACGTCCGGAATAATCGTCGCCTCTTCCGATAGAAAAATCATTGGAAAAGATTTAAACAAAGAAAAGTATTTTATTGAAAAGAGGATCAAGGCCGAGTCTTATTTTTCTGATGAAAAAGGCGTCCTTTCTTTATATGGCATTGCCCCGGTCTCCGTCGGAGGAAAGGTTATCGGCTTCGTAAGGAGCCTGGTAAGCACGAACGTTCTTGAAGAAATAGTAAAAGACAAAACAGGTCTTGGAAAAACCGGCGAGGTGAGTTTCGCCATTCAAGGAACTGATGGAAATCCACGATTTGTGTTTAAGGGCACATCCGAATCCCAAGTGCTTTTTAATTCGGACCTTACCATCTCTCTTCGGGAAGCAATCGATGGAAAGGAAAAGATAATAAATCCCGGAATAGACTATCGCGGCGTAAAAGTTATTGCGGTTACAAAACATATTGAAAATGTACCGGGGGGATTGGTCACGGAAATTGATCAAAGCGAAGCGAATGCTCCTTTGGTTAATGTGCTGATTGCGGACATGGCCGTTTCTCTTTTTGGTCTGCTTCTCGCCGTTTTAATCGCCTTGTTTCTCGCAAATGATTTTTCCGGGCCGATAAAAGAATTAAGCGACATCACGCAAAAAATATCCAAGGATAATTTAATCGTTCCTTTTCCCAAAGAAATGCTGGAATCTCAAGATGAAATCGGCGCGCTATCGGTGAATTTTAAAATGATGATAGACAATCTTTCTCATGTGTATAGAGACATGGAAGAAAAAGTGGCGCACCGTACGGAGGATATAGAAGAAAGAAATAAAAAACTGGAAGAATCTGAAGCTTCGTTGAAAACGGCATTGGCAGAAACCGAACGGATCAACAAACTGATGGTGGGACGCGAACTGAAAATGAGCGAAATGAAGAAACAGATAGAGGAATTGGAGGCAAAAATAAAAATGTCTTGATGATGCGAGCATTTTGTAAAAACCCCGCGAACGCTCAAGGCTTCGCGGGGTTATTCGGTAGTTTATCTCCTTCTGTTTTTCATAAGTTCTGGAACGGAAAGGAAGAATTCTTCCTCGCGTCTTTTTTTCTTCTCAACCTTTTTTTGAATTTCTTCATTCGCAATAAGGACTTTTAAAAATTGGTCTTTGCGCGTTTTTTTAACGCCGTTTTTTTCGGTATCTTTATTGCGATTTTGTTGATCGGACATGCGCTACCTCTTCTTTGTTGGTTAAGACAAACAACACACCAAGGAAGAACATAGCACATATCGGTGATTGTTG
Organism: Candidatus Nomurabacteria bacterium; assembly: GCA_943356445.1. Classification (GTDB taxonomy): domain Bacteria; phylum Patescibacteriota; class Minisyncoccia; order Phycocordibacterales; family CAIJYI01; genus CAIJYI01. The sequence continues at coordinate 13,028 of CALREZ010000018.1, read as the reverse complement.
TCAAGCCATTAAAATCATTAGCGCTGGTTTTTTTGGAAAAAATGGGTATAATGGAGGAACATTTGATTTGGAGGAGTGGCTGAGTGGTCGAAGGCACCAGTCTTGAAAACTGGAGCTCGGGAAACCGGGCCGTGGGTTCGAACCCCACCTCCTCCGCAGTGAAAACGCTAGGTATAGATTATGGTACGAAAAAAGTGGGCATTGCTCTCTCCGACGATGGGGGAACGGTGGCTTTTCCATATGGGGTTTTTCCGAACGATAATCAGCTGATGACTCTTATTCAAGACCTTTGCCAAAAAGAAAACATCAATACTATCGTGCTTGGCGAATCGCTGGATTTCAGCGGACAGCCGAATCCCGTTATGAAAAAAATTCTCTCTTTCAAAAAAACACTGGAAGAAAAATTCTTTCTTTCCGTTTTTTTTGAAAAAGAATTTCTCACCTCAAAACAAGCGCGCAACATTCAAGAGGATAGTCCTTTGACTGACGCCTCCGCGGCGGCAATCATCCTCCAAAGCTGGCTAGACAAACAGAAAAAAGTATGATATAGAAAAGGTAGATTTTTGATACTTTGAAAACACAGAATAGACCCGCCGTCGCTCTCAACGAGCTATGGCGAGGCAAAGGGAGAATAACGAATGAATGATCCGAAGAAAACATTACCCGACGAGAAAAAACGGTGGGAAGAAACAACCGTTGCGAAAGTTAATAAACGATTTCCCGAACTAAAAACAAGTTTTACTACCTCATCCGGTTTGGATGTTGAGCGTCTCTATATTCCGAAATACGACGACCCGAGTTATATGGAAAAACTGGGATTTCCCGGCGAGTATCCGTTTACCCGCGGCGTTCAGCCGACGATGTATCGCGGCCGTCTTTGGACGATGAGGCAATACTCCGGCTTCGCTACTGCGGAAGAGACCAATAAGCGTTTCCGCTATCTTATGGAACAAGGTTCAACCGGTCTTTCCATCGCTTTTGATTTGCCGACACAGATTGGTTACGACAGCGATGATCCCGTTTCTTGCGGGGAAGTCGGACGCGTCGGCGTTGCGGTTGATACCATACATGATATGGAACATATTTTTGAGGGAATTCCTCTTGATAAAGTTTCCACCAGTATGACCATCAATTCCACCGCGGCGATACTTTTGGCGATGTATATTGTGACGGCGGAAAAACAGGGTATACCTCTTTCCTCTTTGACCGGTACTATCCAAAACGACATTCTTAAAGAATACTTTGCGCGCGGTACCTATCGGTTTCCGCCGAAACCTTCTTTGCGTTTGATCAGCGATATCTTTGCTTTTTGCGGAGAACATATGCCGCGATGGAATACTATTTCCATCAGCGGATATCATATCCGCGAGGCGGGTTCAACCGCGGCGCAGGAGGTCGGCTTCACTCTGGCGGATGCCATCTGCTATATTGAAACGGCCATAAAGGCCGGATTGAAAGTGGATGACTTTGCTTCCCAACTTGCGTTTTTCTTTGCTTCTCATACGGATCTCTTTGAAGAAGTGGCGAAATTCCGCGCGGCAAGAAGACTGTATGCCAAGATCATGAAAGAACGGTTCGGAGCCAAGGATGCGAAATCCATGATGCTTCGCTTCCATACGCAAACCGGCGGCGTTACTTTGACGGCTCAACAGCCAGACAACAACGTGGTTCGCGTGGCGATTCAAGCGCTGGCTGCCGTTTTGGGCGGAACGCAATCTTTGCATACGAACTCAAAAGATGAAGCGCTTGCTTTGCCGACAGAAGAAACGGTGAGATTATCGCTTCGCACTCAGCAAATCATCGCCCTGGAATCCGGCGTAACGAATACTCTTGATCCGCTCGGGGGCAGTTACTTTGTGGAAGAGTTGACGGATCGCATTGAAGCCGAAGCCGAAAAGTATATCAAAATAATTGATGACTTGGGCGGTATGGTTTCCGCGATAGAACAGGGATACGTTCATCAAGAAATTGAACAGGCCGCTTATGCTTACGGAAGATCCATAGAAAGCGGAAGCCGCGCCATTGTGGGCGTTAATAAATTTGCGGAGGAACAGTGTCCGAAGGTTGAGATTTTTTCAGTGCCCGTCGGCGTTGAAAAGAAACAGGTTAACTCTCTGACTCGGGTGAAAAAAGAACGCGATGCTAAAAAAGTTGAGGACGTTCTCGTTTTGGTTGAAAAAACCGCGCGAGGAACCGAAAATTTGATGCCCGTTATTCTTGACGCGGTTCGCGCCGAAGCGAGTTTGGGAGAAATATGTTCCGCGCTGCAAAAAGTATTCGGCGAATATGCTGAAAGTTTTGTATAGGAGATACGATGAGTTTAGTTGAAACAGAAATGAACGGATTTATCGGAACCCTTCTTTTGAATCGTTCCGATAAGCTGAACGCGTTAAGTCATTCATTCGTTGCCGAAATCATTTCGGCTCTGGATGAATTTACGAGTAAGAAAGCTCGCGCGGTTATCTTGAAGTCAAATGTCGGCGAAAAAAAGATTTGGTCGGTCGGACATGACGTGTCCGAACTTCCGAAAGGGGGCCGAGATCCTCTCGGTCATGACGATTCGCTTTGCCGGCTCAGTCGGAAAATTACGGAAGTGCCGTATCCGATTATCGCCATGGTAAACGGGTCTGTCTGGGGCGGGGCATGCGAAGTTGTTTTTGCCTGCAGTATGATTGTTGCTTCCGAAAACGCGACGTTCGCGTTTACTCCCGCGAAAATGAGCGTGCCGTACAACATGGCGGGTCTCATAAATTTCATGGGAGATACCGGTCTGCACCTTTTTAAAGAAATGATCTGTACCGCTCAACCGATGCCGGCTTCGCGGTTTGAGAGAGCCGGAATTATAAACTACGTTGTTCCCGAAGCCGAGCTTCAAAAGAAAGTTGATGAATTGGCCTGGCACGTGGCAAACAATTCTCCTCTTGCCATAACGGCCATGCTTGCGGAACTCAATATGATGGCGGGAGCGAAAAGCATCTCTCCCATTGATTGGGAACGCATGCAGGGACTGCGGAGAAAAGCCTACGATAGCGCCGACTACAAAGAAGCGCTGGATGCTTTTCTTGCCAGACCGAGACGCACGCCGGTCTTTAAAGGCGAATAGTCCTAAAAAAACAATATACAACCCCGCGGGAGCTCATCGCTTCTGCGGGGTTTTTTGACAAAAAATTCTTATATGGTATTGTCAGAACAGAATTACTATCAATGGGGGGGTACTTTAAAATGTCAGAAAATATCAATCCAAAACGAATACTTATCGGCAAGGCGGGCCTTGACGGGCATGACCGCGGGGCGAAGTATGTGGCGCATATTCTGCGCGATGCGGGGTATGAAGTTATTTATACCGGCATCCGCCGGAGTCCGGAACAGATCGTCGGGAGCGCGATACAAGAAGACGTTGCCGTTATCGGACTTTCTTTCCTTTCCGGCGCGCACATCGGATTATCCGAACGAGTACTGATGTTGCTCAAAGAACAAGAGGCTTCCGACATTATCGTCTTTTGCGGCGGAGTAATACCCGAAGCGGATATTCCCGCTTTAAAGGAAATGGGAATTCGCGAAGTCTTTACGCCGGGAACTTCCGACAAGATTATCGTTGAGAAAGTGAATGGCTTGTTCAAATGATGTCTCAACGCTGGCGGAAGAAATTCGCCTGCGCAAAAAAACAAGATTCAGATCCGCCGGACGGCTCATGTCTCTGGCGGAAGAATCTCCCGAACAGACGATTGAAATTTTGCGCGAACTTTCCGGCGATCCGTTGCCGAGAATTATCCTCGGAATAACCGGAGCGCCGGGTTCGGGAAAAAGTCTGCTTGCCGGTCGGATGATTGCGGCTTTTCGCGAATGTTATCCTGATAAAGTTATCGGCGTTATCGCGGTTGACCCGTCATCATCAATTTCCGGAGGAGCGATACTCGGCGATCGCATTCGCATGATGCAGCACGCGAGCGATCCGAATGTTTTTATCCGTTCCATCGCTTCGCGCGGACAAACCGGCGGAGTAACGCTGGGAACGATGGGAATTATTTCCGTGATGGGCGTCCTCGGTTGCGATATGGTTATCGTAGAAACGGTCGGCGTCGGGCAGATGGAATTTGCCGTCAAAGAGGTGGCAGACATGGTTGCTATCGTTATGGCTCCCGGTCAAGGGGATACGATGCAGTTTTTGAAAGCCGGGATGATGGAAATCGGGGATATGTTCATTATCAACAAAGCCGATCGTTCTGATTTTTCCCAATTTTTCGCTCAATTGAAAAATGCGCTCTCTTTGCTCGGCCGGAGCGCGAAAAACCCGGTATTGGCCGTAAGCGCCCGCGATAATACCGGGCTCTCGGAATTGTTTTTTGTTGTTGAAAAATTTTTTGCGCGCGACCATTTGCTTTGGGAAATTTCCCGGAAAGAGCGGTTGGAACTTTTGATACAGCGCGCGATATTTTCCGAGTTTCAAAAACGATTGAAAAATGTTCTTGAAGAGAAAGAACAAGACTTGTTAAAAAATATATTGGAAGGAGGAACATCTCTTTCTTTTGCCGTTGAATCGTTGATTGAAAAATTGAAATAACTTGCCGGAACAGAATTGCTGTTCCGGTTTTTCTTTGTCCGGTGCTGTTTTAGCGGAGCCGGGTTGATTCTTTTTCTTTTTTTCTTTATTCTAAACACATGATAACCATAGATGATTTCAAAAAGGTGGAAATAAAGATCGGCGAAATACTTTCGGCCGAGAAGGTGGAAAATGCCGACAAACTGCTTAAACTTTCCGTCGGATTCGGAGAAGAAACGCCTCGTCAGATCGTATCGGGCATCGCGATGTATTTTCCGGATGTTTCCGTTCTTGTCGGAAAAAAATGCGCCTTTGCTACGAACCTTGAACCGCGGGTCATCCGTGGATTGGAGAGTAACGGAATGATTCTCGCTGTCAGTACGGAAGACGGAAAATTCTCATTGCTTGAAACAAATACTGATATACCGGCCGGAGAGGCGATAAAGTAAAAAGTTCACGCTTCTTTTTTTCTGTTGTGCACATCTCCTTTTCCTTCGCGGCATAATTTCTGTATAATGAAAGTATATTATGCCGCTCCAAATGCTTTTTAAAAGTTTCCCCATTCCTCGCTGCCTGAATATAGAAGGCGTCGGGGTAGATCTCTCGGAGGTGTCTCTGCGATTTGTTAGGCTTGCTCCTCAAGACGGCGGTTTTAAACTGTTGGATTTTGGGGAATATCCGCTTCCCGAAGGAACTATCTCTCTTGGAAAAATAAAAAATCCTGAAGCGCTCAAAGAAGTTCTCTCCCGCTTCAAAAAAGAACATCATATTGAATTCGTTCATGTGTCGCTTCCCGAATCTCTCGCCTATATCGCCGAAATGGAGATACTTGCCGTTAAAAACAGCGAGATGCACGAGAGCATAGAACTTCAGTTGGAGGAGCATATTCCCATCAAAGTTTCCGATGCGGTATTTGATTACAGTGTGGTAAAAGAAAAAAACAAACAAGGAGATATCTCTCTTGTTGTTTTTGCCGCCCTCAAAGATACGGTTGCTTCTTATGCTAATGTTTTTTCCGAAGCGGGAATCGGCGTTCTTTCTTTGGAAACCGATTCAAACGCTCTGGCTCGCGCGGTAATCCCGAGCGGAAGCATGGAAACTTCCATGATCCTTGATCTGGGGAGAACAAAGACCGGCGTATACGTGGCAAGTCATGGGACGGTATCCTTTGCCTCCGATATAGATATCGGAGAAAAAGATATTCTCTCCGCTCTCAAAAAAGAATTGAATGTTGCTCAGGATGAGGCTAATGAAATGCTGCGCATGCTTCACTCCGGAGAAGAACCTTCAGAAAAAGTATTTAAAATTTTTTCCGCCGTTGTTTCGGATCTGAAAGAAGAAGTCAACAAACACTTCATTTATTGGCAGACGCACCGAGATAAAAGCGGAACAAAAAAAGAACCGATAAGCCGGATTATTCTTTGCGGGTCGGGGTCTTCTCTCTTCGGTTTGGCCGAGCGTTTTTCCGAAGCTCTCAAAACGCCTGCGGATATTGCGAATGTTTGGGGAAACGTATTTTCTTTTGAAAAAGAAATTCCTCAAATTTCATTTCAAGATTCGCTGCTGTATTCTACCGCGATAGGACTTTCTCTCTATTCAAAAAAGTAAAGCATTTTATGATTAATCTTCTTCCCGAAAACGAAAAGCAAAAGATCAGAAAAGAGTATCATCTCTTGGTTTTGTCCGTGTGGCTTCCCGTAATTTTTATTATTCTCGGCATCGCTATTTTTTCTTTTTTGCCTTCGTTCTTTCTTTCCGGTCAGCAATACGGGAAGATATTCGCCGAGTCTCAGACGAAGGAGATTATGACCAAACAATCTCAAGCTCTTGAAATGAAAAGAAACGTGAATGATGCGAATATGAAAATTGCGCTTCTTCTTAAAAATTCAACTTCCACAGAAAGCGTCCGTTCTCTTTTTGACGAGATCGTTGAAAACCGTCCGGCGGGGGTGTATATCACGGGATTTTCTTTTGACCGCAATGCCGGGGTTCGTCCGCCGAAAGGAAAAAAGACCGCGCCTCCGAGCATCGTTCTGCAGGGGAGAGCAGATGATCGCGCCGCCCTTCTTTCTTTTGTGGATATTTTGAATAAGAAAAAAGAGTTTTCTTCTGTTGATCTCCCACTTTCAAATTTGATAAGCGGTACGAATTTGCCTTACACTTTAAACATCACCGTTACATCGCCCTAATATCATGAATAACGGAAAAATAAAAAAAACCGTAATTCTTTTTGTTGTCGTTGACGCGATACTTTTTCTTCTGTACGTCGGTTTGTTTTTTGCGGTATATCGGAAAAATACGCAGACGCAAGAAATTTACGCTTCCTTTTATCAGCGGACTTCCGATGCCGAAGTTTTGAAACGGATGGAGAGATCCCTTTTCGAGACGGAAAAGCAAAGAGCTCTTTTGGATGAACATTTGATAACTCCGACTCAAACACTGGTTTTTATAGAACAAGTTGAAAGCCTCGGAAAACAATCGCATACCGATGTTCAAGTTACATCTATCACCAGCCCGAAAAAGAAAGGGGAGCCTTTCCTTTTGGAATTTAACGCATCCGGAGGATTTGAAAATATCTATCGGCTTTTTTCTCTCGTTGAAGAAATGCCTTACCGCGTTACGATTAGAAAAGCGAACCTCGTTGCGAATCCTGGCGGTAACGGAACGACTTCTTCTTGGAGAGCTTCGTTTGTTATCGTCTTGGACAGTTACCTTATGCCATAAAAATGAAAAACTTTTTCTCATTCTTTGATCTTTCGAAATATACGCAACAAGATACCCGCAAATGGTATCCTCGCATTTGGCGCGATTGGGCGACTGTTCTTTTGGTGGGAACAGTACTCGTCCTCGCTGTCGTTTTTTTTCATTTTTCTTTGTATTTGGACATGAGCGCGGAGAATTATTTCTCGGGTTCTCAAGGTTTGCAAAAAGATGAAAACTTATCCGTTAACCGAAACGGTCTTTCTTCTGTTGTCGCTGACTTTTCTTCCCGAAAAGAACGCTCGGATTCTGCGGTGAACGACCAATCTCATATCATAGACCCATCCACGGGGAATGTTGAGCGCTCCGTCTCCAAAACTGCCGTTCCGGGAAATAAACAAATGAAGGCCCTTTTTGCGCAATAAATTGACTTTTGCAAGAAAAATGGATATTCTTTGTGATACGCGGCTTTGATGATAAAAAAAGAAGAGATCCTCCCGTAGTTCAATGGATAGAACGAAAGCCTTCTAAGCTTTAGATGTAGGTTCGATTCCTACCGGGGGGACAAGAAGAGAAACAAGAATAAAGCAAAAAGCAATAAAGGGACGACGGACGAAGGGAAAAAGGTAAATATACTAGTTGAAAAATTTTTAATTTTTGGTATTGTAGAGATTGCTGTTTTGGTAGTTAAAGATGAAGGTTCTTAAAATAAAACATATCGGGCGATTATGCTGTTTTGGTAGTTAAAGATGAAGGTTCTTAAAATAAAACATATCGGGCGATTATGCTGTTTTGGTAGTTAAAGATGAAGGTTCTTAAAATAAAACATATCGGGCGATTAGCTCAGTTGGTAGAGCAGCGCATTTACACTGCGAAGGTCAGGGGTTCAAATCCCTTATCGCCCACAAATAAAAAAAGCCCCTTGGGGCTTTTTTTATGTGAAAGATGAGATCAGAGCTTTCTTTGATTTCAGAAAAAACCATCCGATAGAACCGAATGTGGTGAGCGGGGCGAGCCAGATCGGGGCTTTGATTCCGAAGGCTTCACTGATCATAATGAGTCCGAGAAAGAGGACAGAATACATTGCGCCGTTTTTGAGGTAGATGTATTTTTTGACGTTCTCTATGTTGTTCACGGTGAAATATCGCACGATGAGCGCGCCAAAACCGTTGCCGAGAAGAATGAGAGGAACGGAAAAAGTAAAAGCGAATGCTCCCAATACTCCGTCTATGGAAAAAGTGGCGTCAATGACCTCAAGATAGACGATTTTGCTGATGTCGGAGAGCGAACCTTTTTTCTTCAGCAGTTCTTCTTCGCCCTTTTCGGCCTGCTGTTTGAAACCGTGAGTAATGAAAAAAGCGGAGGAACCGATAACCGCGCCGAATGCCATCAGGGGGTCAATTTTAATCGCGAACCATACGATACCGGAAAGGATAATGGAAACCACTGCATAAAACCAGATGCCGTTCGCATGAAAGAATTTTTCTCCGGGAAGACCGTATTCTTTCGGTTCAACGAAAAGCCAATGAAGAAAAAGAAAGAGAAGAAAGATTCCTCCGCCCGAAAGAAGTATTGGAGCGGCATGTTCGATCGCGTCCTTTGCGTTTGGGTTGCTTTGGAACATCGCCAAGAATGTGTCGGCCGGTCCGACCCCGGGCGTTGCGAGCCAAAGGATAAGCCACGGCAGAACGCCGCGAACCACGAACACTCCGAAGAAAAGTCCCCACGTCAGAAACCATCGGCGCGCTTGTTTGCTGACGGTATGCAAAACATCGGCGTTTATAATGGCATTATCAAAACTGCTTATTCCTTCAAAAAGAGCAAGACCGAGAACGATGAGAATGGCGTTAAAAATACTCATGGGGTCAGAGGTTAAGAGTTGGTAATTATTTTTAATAACTCGTCTCGTTTATTCTCCATCATTTCTTTTGTTTTTGCTTCCACGTTTAAACGCAAGAGCGGTTCCGTGTTGGAGGATCTCACGTTGAACCACCAATCGGGATAAGAAATTTTTATTCCGTCCAGTTCGCTGAATGTTCCGTCTTTGTATTTTTCTTTCAGTTTTTCCATAATACTCGGCGCGTCCGCTACGGTGTTGTTTATTTCTCCCGAGTGGTAATACTTCTTTACTTCAGTGACGAGCTCGGAAAGTTTTTTTCCTGTTTTTGCCATTCTGTTCATCACAAAAATGACGGCAAGAGTACTCGCTTCGGCATTGGAATTTTCGCGGAAATAATAATGTCCGGAAAGTTCGCCGGCCATTACCGCGTTTTCTTCGCGCATCTGCTTTTTGATGTTCGCGTGTCCTACCATGCATTCCACTGCTTTTCCTCCGTTCTTTTCTATCTCTTCTCTCACGCTCATGGAAGAACGCAAATCATAGAGTATCGTTGCTTTCGGATATTTTTCCAGAACCGGCGCCGAGAGTATGGCGGTGATGAGATCCATTGGGACGACAGTGCCCGTTTCGTCTACGAAACCAACCCGGTCGGCATCGCCGTCGTAGGCTATGCCGAGATCCGCGCGTTCTTCAGAAACTTTTTTACGAAGTTCGTCCAGTGTTTCCGTTTTAAGGGGGTTCGCTTCATGACAGTCAAAAGCGTGGTCAAGATCGCAGTACAGTTTGGTAATGGAAACATTATCCTTTACTATGTCGTATATCGGAAGTTCCAAGACTCCCATGGCGTTTCCCGCATCAATGACCATCTTGTATTTCTTGTCCCCGAGCAACCAGAACGAACCGAGCTTTTTGGCATAAGAATCTTGTATGGGGCAGGCAATAACTCCTCCGTGCATCGGTAACCTTTTGAATTCTCCTTTGGTTGCAATTTCTTGTATCTCCTTGAGTCCCGAATTTCCGCCGACCGGTACCGCGTCTTTTTTGGTTATCTTCATTCCGTTCCAATTCGGCGGGTTATGAGAAGCGGTTAAAGAAATACTCCCTTCAATTCCCGATTCGTGCGAAGCGAAGTACACCATCGGTGTCGTCGCCAGTCCGAGATCAAGAACATTGGAGCCTGCTTCAGTGATTCCTTTGCAAAGTTCCGCAAAGAGTTCCGGAGATGACGGTCTCGCGTCTCGCCCGACTGCGATATTCTTCGCTTCAAGATATTGCGCAATCGCCCGACCGAGAGCATAAGCTGTTTTTCCGTCCAGTTCATCCGGGTAAATTCCTCGGATGTCGTATGCTTTAAAAATTTTTGGATTCATATGCCAAGTATTATACACCATTAAAAGGCTTTTTTCTTCCTATCGCATGTGCTAGTGTAAGAAGAGAAAAGAGTTAAAATCAATCACCTCCAAGGAGGCAGGAAAATATGTCAAAACACATCATTAAGAAAGCGATACTTCCGGTGGCCGGTTTTGGGACGAGATTTCTTCCCGCAACCAAGGCTCAGCCGAAAGAAATGCTCCCCGTGGTAGATAAACCGGTTGTCCAGTATATTGTGGAAGAGCTGGTGGCATCAGGAATAGAAGATATCATTTTTGTGACGGGTCGCGGAAAACGCGCGTTAGAAGATCACTTTGATATTTCTTACGAGCTTGAAGATACGCTTGCCCAAAAACACAAACACGAGCTCATGGCGTCCATGCGCGGCATTTCGTCTCTGGCTCGCTTTACGTATGTCAGACAGAAACTTCCGAAAGGAAACGGCGACGCTCTTTTGCAGGCCTCTCACTTGGTTGGCGATGAACCGGTTTTGGTTATCTTTGGCGATTGCTTGTATGACTCCGAAGTCCCGACAGCAAAACAACTTTTGCGTTCTTATGACAAATATCACGCTCCGATTATCGGACTGACCGAAGTGGAAAAGAGCGAGGTGTCAAAGTTCGGCGTTGTTGACGGAAAAAAAATGCCGGATGGACATCTTTTGATTACCAAATTCGTTGAGAAACCGAAAGAAAGCGAAGCCCCTTCCAACATTGTTGCTCCGGGAAAATATATCATTACTCCGGAAATTTTCCGGGTATTGGAAAGCATTCAAAAGAAAGACGGAGAACTCGGCCTTGATGATGCTTTTAATCTAATGCTCGACCGCGGGGATAAAATTTACGGACTCATGCTGGAAGGCAAGTGGCTTGATACCGGCGATAAATTGAACTTTATCAAAGCAACGATCCATATGGGTCTGAAGCATCCCGAAATAAGAGAAGGTCTTCGTGAATATATTAAAAGTTTACAGGTGTGAACACCTGTTCGTAACGCCCGTCTTTGTTTATTATTAGCAAAGACGGGCGTTTTTATTATATAATTACCTATACTTTTATTAAGCAAAGAAAACTGCGTTAATTTTTTTAACAAATATGTTCAGACTAGAGAATTTCCCCGAGGCTTCAAACGACCAAAAACAAATAGAAAAAGTTCACGCCGTGGTAAAGGAAGGAGGGTTTGATACGGCTATTTCCAAACTTCAGGAAGAAGGACTTCTCGAGATAATGATTTCTGAAACAAAAAAGAAATATACCGAAGAAGGTTCTGAAAATTATGAAAAGAATCTTGCTTCTTCCGAATTTCTAACGGATCAAGATTGGAAGCTGATTTCTTTGATGGATTTCTTTGACTCCGAAACGGCAGAGCACGAAATCCATGTTTTTAATATCGCTCATGAGCATCTCCGCAAATTAGCGTTCGTTCCCGTTGCAAAAAAGAAGGTTGAGGGAAAAGTATACGAAAAAGGATACAGTGTTTCTTTGGAAGAGATCTTTGATTATGAGGGGGTTTTAAGAGAACGTTTTTTACGCGCGGCTCTTCATCATGATATTGGAAAAATAGATGTCCCGACGGTTGTTCTTATGGACAAGACAACCGACAAAGAATGGCTGGGTATCATCGGTAAAAATATCGGCGATGGCGATAGTGCTCTTTCCGAAAGACTTTCTCAAGAACTCGGCGTTGATATAAAGGAACTTTTTCTTGTTTCCGGTTCTGTTGAGAAATTTGAAGAAGAGATCTCTGTTCTCATGAAAAACAAAGACCTTCGTCCAAAAGATATTGTTCCTATGCGCTACGCTCTTTCATCGGGAGGAAAAGCTGAATTGGAGAAAAAAGGTTTTTCTCCTGATCGTACTTTGGCGGATATTATCCGAGTCCATGAGGAACGATCCGGCGATATTCTGCGGGGCGAAGGTTTTGACGTTGAGGCCGAGCTTGCCGAAAATCATCATAATTATCATTATCATAATCTCCACACCGACAAAGAAATTAACAAACCGATCTCCGTAGGAACTCTCGTCTTAACGATATGTCTTACCGATATATTGCATATTGCGGATGTGGAACAAGCGATGCGGGCAAAACGCGCGTATAAGCCGGCGCTTGGCCCGTTTGAAACATGGACAACTATCTGCGAACTTGCGGAGCAAGGAAAAGTAGCCAAAGAAGTGGCGTATCTTTGGCTTAAATCGGAAATTGATGAAATGGGGAAGGAAAACTACCAAAATATCAAAAAACAGTATCCCGAAGAGCACGCTCGCATTGAGAATTTTTTGCGTTCTGAAGAAGATACTGTCTGGGGTATTTTGGAAGCCTTCGGGTATGGCTTGGAAACCGAGATGAGGGAAAAAAGTCCTTAGGCGTTTTTCATGAGTTGACTTGTGATGCGTTTTATGCTATCATTTAGCCATGTCCAGAGAATCAACCTATGCCAACATGGCAGAAACGGGGGAACTGAAAGGAAAGGCTTTGCTTGTTTTTGATCTTATTTCAAGAACGCTCTACACTTCTCTTCTCTCTCCGTCAACAAAAAAAGGAGGAAATAAGGATGGCTAAACCCATCCTTTTTTGTTA
>CALREZ010000017.1:10784-23532 GCA_943356445.1 Candidatus Nomurabacteria bacterium | reverse complement strand
ACAGTAGCAACCACGATCACTTTTCCAGGTAATGGAGCCAAAGGAGAAGCTGCCCCCTGCGCGAACGCAAATGAAGACTCAAGGAGGAGAAAAGTTAACGCAAAACTTTTGAAAAAAGTACGCATGGAGTTTTTTAAAAAATATTTATTTATGATAGTAAGTACACCGCGCCTCTTACCCACCGGAACCATTGCACATCCAAATATAGTTTGCCATTGAGTCGGTGGTGTCAAAGAAGACCCCTCTTATGCATGAATTCTTCACAGAAGTGCTGCATTGACCATTAACAACAGAAGTTACCGCAATCGTGTCTGTTTGTCCGAGATAGGTACTGGTAATCGTTGCTATGCCCACGTTTTTTCCTACAACCCACCCTTTATCGGTAATCGTATTAGTAACGGTAGCAATTCCCGTCGCACTACTTGTCCAATTTGCTGTCATGGTTACATCGATCGCTCCGGGATGAGAAGAGCATTTAGCTCCAATTCCATACCACCCCACGGCCTGGATGCCTGCCTCTCCGACTCCAACCGTAACAGCGAACGGACAAATAGCAAAAACAGCCACATTTACAGTAAACGGCACCCATTCAGAAACAGCAGGATCTGTCGCGCTATTATCCTTTGTTCTTACTTTAAAAGTATAAGAACCCGAAGTAGCCCACGTGTGAGCAGTTTCTTGTATGGTTGCGGGTGTAACATATCCCGATGTCGGAGTTATTCCGTCAGAAACTCCATCATTATCCCAATCAACTTCGTAGTATACATTGTTTCCTTCAACATCCGGGGCAGAATGAAAACGAAAGCCGGTTGATTGTCCTTTACTAATCGTAATAGGCGAACCATTCCCCGAAAGATCTGTAATAATCGGCGGTTGCGCCGTATTCGGAAGTATCGTTACTGTTACTGAATCACTCGCAGAAACTCCGACCGAGTTTGAGCAGGTCATCGTATACGTAGTGCTGGTAGTAATACCTCCCGGAGCGACTCCGGTGGAATTACTGCGGCTTCTAGAAGGACTGTTCCATGCCGTACTACCGGAAGAAATACACGGGGATACAGTATTGGTTGACGACCAAGTAAGAGTCGGGCTGTTTCCGATAATAACAGCCGTCGGTGTAGCCGTAAGAGTAACAGTGGGATTCGGAACTGCTGTAACCGTCACCGAATCACTTGCGGTAACATTCGCAGAATTGTGGCAAGTAAGAGTATAAGTGGTGTCAGCCGTGATTGTTCCGGGATTAGCCCCCGTACTATTGTTGAGCGCACGAGAACTTCCTGCCCACCCTCCCGATGCCGTGCAAGAACCAATCGTATTTGTTGATGACCAGGTAAGGAGCGTATTTGTTCCGGTTGCAATAGAAACCGGCGTTGCCGTAAGCGTAACCGTCGGAGGAGGAACACAAGAAACTCCATCCCAATCATATCCGGCATTGCAGGAGAATTCGCATTTTGCGACCGTGTTAGGGTTCGCATAAGTATACCCAACCGGAGTAGTAAGACCGGTTAAGTTGGTACCCGTGTAAGCAGTAGCATGTGAAGGAACTGTTCCGGAACAAACATAAGGATCTCGCGACACAGTACAAGAAGCATTCGTTCCGGTGTTTATTCCAGAGCAAGCCCATGTGGCAGTAGAACCAGCTGCTGGGAATATCGGCAAAGAGCCCGTCCCGGAAGAACAGGCAATATCAGAACCAAAAGAGGTAACGCCCGAGGTATAAGTTTTATTAGCGGAACCGCAAACACCGTTTACCGGGACAAGAGCCGTTACTGTTGCCGAATCACTCGCGGAAACCCCGATTGAGTTTGAGCAAGTAAGCGTGTAAGTGGTGTTTGCCGTAACAACAGAACTCACCCCTGTACTGTTATTAACAACGCGAGAACTTCCCGTCCATCCTCCAGTGGAAACACAAGGATAAACAGCATTGGTAGAGCTCCAAGTAAGCAAAGTACTGGATCCTTGAATTACTGTTGTTGGGGCGGCAGTAAGAGAGACTGTCGGATTCGGTACAACCGTCACCGTTACGGAAGCACTTGCGGGTACTCCTGCGGAGTTTACACAAGAAATGGTGTAAGTAGTCGTAGTATTAATACCGCTCACCGTATTCCCCGTGAGATTGGTTTTTGCTTTCGTTCCACTCCATGTTCCGCCCGATGCTGTACAACCGCTTGTAACAACTCCGGTGGTATCCCAAGTAAGAGTAGTGCTTCCCCCGGGAGAAATTGAGGACGGGGTAGCGGAAAAAGTATTGATGGTCGGCGGAGCAACGCAAGAGCTTCCATCCCAATCATATCCGGCATTGCAGGAGAATTCGCATTTTGCGACCGTGTTAGGGTTCGCATAAGTATACCCAACCGGAGTAGTAAGACCGGTTAAGTTGGTACCCGTGTAAGCAGTAGCATGTGAAGGAACTGTTCCGGAACAAACATAAGGATCTCGCGACACAGTACAAGAAGCATTCGTTCCGGTGTTTATTCCAGAGCAAGCCCATGTGGCAGTAGAACCAGCTGCTGGGAATATCGGCAAAGAGCCCGTCCCGGAAGAACAGGCAATATCAGAACCAAAAGAGGTAACGCCCGAGGTATAAGTTTTATTAGCGGAACCGCAAACACCGTTTACCGGGACAAGAGCCGTTACTGTTGCCGAATCACTCGCGGAAACCCCGATTGAGTTTGAGCAAGTAAGCGTGTAAGTGGTGTTTGCCGTAACAACAGAACTCACCCCTGTACTGTTATTAACAACGCGAGAACTTCCCGTCCATCCTCCAGTGGAAACACAAGGATAAACAGCATTGGTAGAGCTCCAAGTAAGCAAAGTACTGGATCCTTGAATTACTGTTGTTGGGGCGGCAGTAAGAGAGACTGTCGGATTCGGTACAACCGTCACCGTTACGGAAGCACTTGCGGGTACTCCTGCGGAGTTTACACAAGAAATGGTGTAAGTAGTCGTAGTATTAATACCGCTCACCGTATTCCCCGTGAGATTGGTTTTTGCTTTCGTTCCACTCCATGTTCCGCCCGATGCTGTACAACCGCTTGTAACAACTCCGGTGGTATCCCAAGTAAGAGTAGTGCTTCCCCCGGGAGAAATTGAGGACGGGGTAGCGGAAAAAGTATTGATGGTCGGCGGAGCAACGCAAGAGCTTCCATCCCAATCATATCCGGCATTGCAGGAGAATTCGCATTTTGCGACCGTGTTAGGGTTCGCGTAAGAATAGTTGGTGGGAACGGTGAGTCCGGTTAAGTTGGTGCCGTTGTAGGCGGTTCCATTTAAGGGAACACTTCCTCCGCAAACATAAGGATCGCGAGTGGCGGTGCAAGAGGCAGTAGAACCGCCATTTGAACCGGTGCATGACCACGAGGCAGAAGAACCGGCGGACGGAAACACAGGAAGAGAACCGGAACCGACAGAGCAAGCCGATCCGGAAAAAGCGCTCGTTCCAGAAGTGTAATTAGTCGCTGCGGCACCGCACAGGCCATTGACCGGAGTCGGATTTCTGGTAGCGGTACAAGTCCCAGAGGAAGAACCCCCGTTTAAACCGGAACAAGTCCAGGTACTGCTGGAACCGGCAGAAGGAAAAGCCGGAAAAGAACCGGAACCGGTAGCACAAGCTGAACCCGTGTAAGCAGTAGCATTATAGGCATAGGTAGTAGCTCCTGTTCCGCAAGAACCATTGACCGGGGTCGGATTTCTGGTGGCGGTGCAAGTTCCAGAGGAAGAACCTCCATTCGAACCGGCACAAGTCCAAGTGCTGCTGGAACCGGCAGCTGGAAATGCGGGCAAAGAGCCTGTTCCGGTTGAACAAGCGGCTCCGCTATAGCCGCTGGCATTATAAGCGTAGGTCGTTGCTGCCGCACCGCAAGAACCGTTGACGGGAGTAGGGTTTCTTGTGGCCGTACAGGAAGGCGAAGAACCTCCATGAGCTCCGGAACACGTCCATGAAGCGCTGGAACCGGCAGCTGGAAATGCGGGTAAAGAGCCTGTTCCGGTTGAACAAGCGGCTCCGCTATAGCCACTAGCGTTGTAGGCGTACGTTGTGGCGGCCGCACCACAAGAACCATTGACTAAACAGTTGAGGGTCCCGGAAACAGTTCTCGTGTTTGAACAATTACTCGTCTGGGTGAGTGTCGTGTCGGAGCAAGTTCCCGAAGTCGCAGGGGACCATGAAGTATCGCAGCATTTTGTTCCCGTATTAGTCTGAGTAAGACCGCATGAGCTGGTTTGCGTATACGAAGTACCAGAACATACCGTTGAAGGAGCGGGAGACCAAGTACCTATCATGGTTCCGGTTGCTGATCTGGTCGTACCGCAGTTACTAGTCTGAGTAAATGAAGTACCAGAGCAGACGGTTGAGACATAGGGAGTCCAAGAAGTAACAGTACAAGCCGCACGCGACTCTTTTATTCCTCCAAAAAATACTCCGCAGAAAAAAAGGAGAAACAGAGCGATAAGAGAAAAACTTTTTCGTGATGGCGAATAAAATAAAGTCATAGGCTTTTTTTATTTTTTAAAAACAGATAATGCTTTTACTGTTAGCAAAAAGAATACGAGTAGTTTCTTTAATTATACCACAGGAGTAAAGAAAAAAAGCATGACTTATCCACATAAAAACCCGTTCCATTACTTAAATTGAAACGGGTTTTATCCACACGAAAAATAAAATTCTATATGATATGTGCTCCTCCTTTGATATTCAAATCTCTCACAACAAGAGCTCTTGGATCTGTCGCTCCAGTCAAAAGATTAGCCTGAATCCTTACCTTGTCGCTTTCTGCCCAAAGAGTACTATAGGTGGATTTCACACTGCGTTCATAATCCATGAAAAGAGTCGGGATACAATTGGAATCGGTAAGAGTGCAGTTGACTACTGTCACGGTATAGGTCTTAACGGGAGAATTTGAAATTACCGTACTGCCAAGAGCGACAATACTTCCGGTGAGAGTAAAACCATTCGGAAGATTACTCGCGTTTCTGGTAATTCCCGTCATAGTACCATCAATAACCACCGAATCCAACGTCGCTTGCCTATCAGTCGTCCAATCATGAAGATATCCTGCTTTAATCGTTCCTGTTGAATTCATAACGCCGGTAAGGCCAATCATGTCCCCCGCTTTAAACTTAGGCAAAAGGGTAGCGTTGGTGTCTCCGGCAACTCTCTGGTATCCTTCAATGTCAATTTTAGCAGGAAGAAGGTTGGTGACGTCTATAGTGTAAGATTTTCCCCATGAAGTAACGGAAAACGTCGTCGCATTTGCCGCAATGACCGCGTCAAGCGTTCCACGCATGACAGTCGCGCCATTAGTACCGACAGAAATCAAAGGCAAAGCGGTTGGGGGTGTATAAGACACAGCCAAAGCTGCGAGAGGAGCAACAAATGACATAATTCCCGTCACAACGACGGCACATGTTTTTTTATTCATAAAATATAGTTTACTATTAAAATGCCGATAAAAAATAATTGCCTTGCTTTCAGTATACCTCATTTCTCTTTTTCCTTACAGAGATAAAGATAAAAAGTTATCCACACCAATCAAATTTTTTAAAATCGAGGGTAACTGATCTGCAAGGATTCGGAGCCTCCATAATTTCCAATCGTATTCTGCATAAAGCCGATAATTCCCCAGATGGTGGTAAGAACGAACAGCCCGACGACTCCCCACACCATGATATTTTTTGCTTTTTCATTGGCTTTTTTATCTTCGCGATTGAGAAGAAACATCGCCAACCCATAGAAAAAAACGACGAATGCTAAAGTTCCAAAAATACTAATGAGAGAGATTGCCATAGATAAGAACAAATCCAGCGTCGTACCAAGCGTTGTAGAACCGAAAGCAATGAAAGGAAAGATGGCGATGCCACCGATAAAAAATAAAAGAGAAATTTTTTTCATGAGCTTATTATAACAATCGTTCGTCAAAAAAACAAACCGCTCCGATATCGGAGCGGTTTGTTTTTGTTTTTTAGTTCGTCGGTATGGAAACCCCTTGCGGCAACGTAATGCCGAAGGTTCCAATGATAAGCCTCATGATTCCGAAGACGCTTATCATAATGAACATTCCGAGCAACCCCCACACCATATGCCTTTGCCCTGTCGCGCGATCTTGAGGCGTTCCCGCGATATAGTATCGAGTCATTCCATACAGGAATAAGAACGTTGCAAGAACAAACAAGAACCCGATAAAAGGATTGAGGATATACGTGTTTATCTTCAAAAGGAGCTGATCAATGTTCATACTTCAGAAAAGAGGGCGTCTTGTTAGATATTGATATTGATGAGTCCCCCGCCGCTCGTATTGCTCGGAACAACGTCAGGAAGAGTAATCGTCTGCGTTCCGGTCGGTCCTCCGACATTTCCAATCGTATTCTGCATAAAACCGATAATTCCCCAGATGGTGACCATAACAAACAAAGCGAGCACTCCCCAGATCATGATGCTTTTCCCTTCCTTGGCCTTATCTTCATCGCCGGCCGCCAAAACATACATGGCCAATCCCCAGAAGAAGAAGACGACGACGAGTGTAGATACGATCGGAACGAGCATGTTGACGATAGTCCCTACCAAACCGACAAGACCCTGTAAGTTTCCCGCCGTATTTTGAGCGGAAGCGACGAACGGCGCCGCAAACGCACCGAGCACTATGAGTATTTTTTTCATATGAAAAATGTTATACCTTATAATTTTTAATAATAAAAAGAATGAATACACATCCTATTCTCTTTAATTGTATCAGATAGAGAAACGAGGGCAAATAAACGTGTGGATAATCAAAGGGGAGTTTATGAACTTGCGGGTAACTGAGGAATAAGAAGCGGGGACACGTTGAAAGTATTAACGAGAACCCCGACAATTCCCCACAGCGTGAACATCACAAAAAGCGCCACGATACTCCATTTCATCCAATCTTTTCCCTCAGATCTTTTTTTGTCGTCATCCGTATTAAAAATAAAAACGACGATGCCATAGAAAAAAGCGGCGAAAGCGGCAGCAAAGAGCAGTCCCATTGATTTGGCGATGAGTCCGATAAAAAGATTGATAATATCTTCAAAATTCGTTGGTGTCATATATGTTCAGATTAGATAATAAAAAGTTATTTACCCCGTAGGCCCGCCTATTTGGGCGATCGTTCCAACGATGGCATTCGCCAAAAGCCATGAACCGAACAATACAGCCGTCCCGATAACCGCCCACAGAAAAGCGTTTTTTGCCGAGGTAAGTTTCGTATCATTTCCTTGCGCGGTAAGAAAAAGAAATCCGGAATAGAGAAGAAAGAAAGCGGCGACAGGAATACCTATTTGCAAAACAATATGAAGAATGCTCTGAATAAATTCCGGGATAGAATGAATCGTCGGAGTAATCGGTTCTGCCGACAAATTTATCTTCGGGGGAGAATCGGCAAGGGCGGATGATAAAGAAAACAACCAGAAAGATAAAATCAACAATAGTTGCCAGATAAGGTCTCTGACCATATCTGGGTATTTAGAAAAAACCCCAGAAGACTTTAATCCAAACGTTCCAGACGAGGTCAGAGACCACGTCCGGCCGATGTTCAGATACCCCCATTTTTTTATCGTTTCTTTTTCCATTAGAAATTTTGTTTGAACTACCCCCCTCCTAAAAAAGACCTATCAACATGTTTCTATTTGTTATGATAACATATCAATAAAAACTTCGTCGAAGTTTATCCACAGATTTTATAAAATAAAAGTTATCATTAACGATTAGAAACACTACGCTATAATACTTGACTTAGTACAAATTATATACTATATTATATTTAGTTTTTAGATAATCCAAAAAATAAACTTTGAAAGTGGTTAATTTATTGGAAATTTTAACACCGGAACCAAAAATTCAAAAAGGGGTGTATAATGGATGAGTTAGAACAATATCAATACAATAAAGGTGAACAAGATGGATCAATGGGTTATGGTTATTACGACCCTCCAGGTAGCTGGACTGGGTGGTCTGTAGAAGAAACAACTGCCTATAACGAGGCTTATGACAAAGGATGGTCTTATGCTAGAGGCCAATATGATTATAATAATGACTGCAGATACAACCCAACAGGAGATGAGGAAACATACGATGAAGGCTGGGAAAATGCAAAAGAGCAAGATGACAACTAGATAGTTAAACAGTGACCACAATTGAAAAATTGTGGTCTTTTTATATTTCCCTATTGCATTTATCCTCAATTACCCGCCAAGAAGACCTATGGTGTTTTTAACAATCGTGGCAATAACAACTGCACCAAAAATTATCGCCGTGGCAATGACCGTTTTGTATAACCAGTATTTAGCCTCTGTTATCTTGGCTTCCACTCCATTAGCAGAAACAAAAAGATATCCAGTCCAAATAAATGCAAGCGAAACAACAGGGATGCTGATCTTAATCACGATATTCAGTATCGCTGTCACAAAATCAAACAACGTCCCCACTCCGGGGGTCGGAGAAGCGAGTTTTGTTACTCCTTCTGCAAAAGATGTGGCCGGAATAAAAGAAAGCGTAATGAGATAAAATATCTTTTTCATACCTGTTTTATTGCGTTAAAACGACAAAATCGGCTTGCAATTTTCCTACGGCGTCGGAAATCGTCTCTTTTCCGGACGAAATGGACTCAACTGCCTGTTGAAACATCCCGTCGGTAAGTTCCGGACGGAGATCAAGCCATGTTTTGCTGATCAAAGCGGAATCATAAAAAACCTTCATGTATGGGTCAGCGGTTCCTTTTGAGAGAACGGCACGATCGGGAGACGGCGTCTGAAGATCGGTTGAAATGAATTCGCTGTATTTTGGTGAAGAAAAAATTTGCGCCGTATACAAGGCAAGAGACTTATTCGGCGAAGTCTTCATGGTTGCCAAACCGCTCACTCTGGCAAAAGTGGATCTTTTTGCCGAATTCCGCACCTGCGGTACCAAGGCAACATCAAAATTCAGATTCGGATTTTTTTCCCGAATAGAAGAAAATTCGCTCGCATAGCCGAAATATACCCCCAGTTTCCCGGCAATAAACAAATTTTTTGACTCGGGCAACGAACGATTCCATGAATAAACCATATTAAGAGGGTCGGCAAAATCGGTATAGAAACGAAAGACCTGGCCTACGGGAGGAATGTTTTGTTCGTTTGAGCCCATGAATACGGGAAGAAAAACATTTCCCGGTTTGCGTATAACCATCGGGTTTCCGGTCTGTAACATGAGCATGGAAAGAATATCTTTTGAATGCGTTATGTTCCGAAATTCTCCGAAAGCCACCGCGCTCTGCAAAATTTCTTTTGATTCGCTCTTTTTTGTCAAAACGGGGCTCAAAGTAAGAAACTGATCCCAGTATTTTGGAGGTTCAATAATCCCGCCGCTCGCAAAAATGTCCCGATTCCAATACATCACCATCGGGTCAACCGAAAACGGCAATGCGAGAATTCCCTCCCCCGGTTGAACAAAAACTTCCCCTCCCTGAATAAAGGTATCAAGAAAGGTTCTTTCCGTGTAAACCGCAGGAGTAAAAAGTTCTATTTTGTCGGAAAAACGGACAATCAGGTCGTTCGGAAGAATAACCATATCCGGCCCTTTTCCCGCTGCCAACGCTTCTATGATATTGCTCGCAAAAGTCGTTGGATTTTTGGGAACATAATTGATATGAATATCCTGATAATCGGCCGAAAAATGCTGCTGTAAAAATTTGTCCATGTTCGCTTTTGGAACAGTTCCCCAGATCGTCAAATTTCCGGTAATTTTTGCGGTGGTTGACGCTCCCGGTTTCGGAATAATTCCCGCAAAGGAGAACAAACCAAGAACGGCAAGAGCTCCAAAGACGATAGTGATGATGAGTTGGATATTTTTCATGATATAAAAGCGTTTTTATTATTTGTGACAAATAAGGATCATTCCGTAATGGTACTCACCGGCGGGAACTTCCTGCAGAAAAGTAAATCCTTGTTCTTCAAACATCGCGCGAGCCGAATCTTGGGATACAACGGATTCTTCTCGCGGCCCGACATTACCGAAACTTCCCGCCCAGTCAACGAGCAGGAGCTTTCCGCCGTTTTTCAGAACGCGCTTTATTTCCAAAATGGCTGTATGTTTATCTTCTGTTTGAAAAAGCGTATTGGCAAAAATAACCGCATCAAGCGACGCTTCTTTTATTTTTGAACCGCCGACCTCTTCAATGTTTCCCCAAAGAATTTCAATGTTTTTGAGATGTTCTTTGTCCACTTTTTGTATAATCAACGGAAGCAATTCCCTTTGTATTTCCACCGCATAGACTTTTCCGCTGTGAACGTATTTTGTCGCCGCGACCGTAAAAACTCCGGACCCCGCGCCAAAATCGGCAACCCGAGAGTCATCAAGCAATAAAAGCGGTTTTATCGTTTCTTCCGGATTGAGCATCATGCATACAGTATACCAAATACGCAAACTCTGCGCCAAGAATACTGTGGAAAGAATTATATCCTCCCTCTCAATTTTTTGTGATACGCAATCGCGAAACGATGAGCCTCGCTGTTGCCGAGGAGTATTTCTTTTTCGTGCAAACGCGCGAGTTTTTGGTCGCCGATGATATTGCGCGGACGATGATGCTCATCTTTTACGACGCCGAGAACGGGAATTTTATAGCCATATTTTTCAAGCAGTCTCTCTGCTGTATTTTTCTGCGCCAAACTCCCGTCAACGATAATCATTTTCGGAAATGGCCATTCGGAATGTTCCAATCTTCGCGAAAGCATTTCACCAAGGTGAGCGGTATCGTTTACCCCTTTCGTTTCTTTTATCTTGAATTTCCGATATTCGCTTTTCTTCGCCTCCCCGTTTTCCACCACCGTCATCACCCCCACCGTAAAAGCCCCGCTGATATGAGCCACATCATAGCACTCTATTCTCATTTCACTTGGCGGTTTCACCGCCAAGTGATTGTTGCGTTTCAACAAGGAAACATCTTGGATATGAGAAAGAGCGAAAATTGTTTTTTTCACTGCGTTCGCTTTTTCAAACAGTTCTTTCTTCGCCAACGCCTTCATTTCTCTTTCCAATTTCCCGACCAAGCTTTTTTTCTTGCCTTGGAAGAAAAGGGCGAGGTTTTTTATATTTTTCGCATATTCTTTTTGAGATACGACACCAGAACAAACGCCGGGACAAAGTCCAATCTGCGCGTTAAAGCAGGGTTTTCCCGAATTCGGAACGCAGGTATCGCGGAATGGAAAAATCTTTCGTATAATCTTCATTCCTTCCTTTAATTGTCCGCCATTGGTAAACGGCCCGAAAAAGTACGCATACTTTTCGGGTTCCAAAACCCTCTCTCTGACAAAAAGCACTTTGGGGTATTCTTCTTTGGTAATAACCACATAATTCCAGCTTTTATCGTCTTTCAGGTCGGTATTGTGCTTCGGCTTGTGTTTTCTGATGAGTTCCGCCTCCAAGATAAGCGCTTCCAGCACCGAGTCGGTTTTTTCATAGTCCACTTTTGCCGCCAATTCCAGCATTTGAGCAATAAGAGGCCCGCGAGTCGCTAAAATGTCTTTACTGAAATAACTCCGCACGCGATCGCGGAGAGAGGTGGCCTTTCCGATATACAGAATAGTCCCATGCGCGTCTTTAAAAAAGTACACGCCCGGGGTATCGGGTAATTTTTTAATCTGTTCGGATAACGTTGACATTTTAGTATTACCGTGATAGTATACAACCAGTTCCAGTTTTTTACAACCTCAACAAAGGAGATAGAGTATGACCGCAGAATACAAAAAGATTCGCCTTTCCATTGAAAAGACGAATGAAAAAACCCGGCGTTACTTGGAAGAAAAACGCGCTGCTGCCTTCAAAACAGGTCAAGAAACCTCAAGCCGAGCAGAAGCATTCGTAAATTTTCAATTGGCCGCCACTCTCGCTGACCTTTTAAGCGGAATTCACGTCCTTTCAGCGAAACCCGTGGATAACTACGATATTATTCGCAATAATCAGATAGAAGCGCTCGCCGCTGAATTCCCAGAATTAGTCCTTTAGACCATACTCCAAGCCCGTTTTGCAAAAAGCAAAACGGGCTTTCTTTATGTTCCGCAGAAACTTGACAAATGTACTCAATTGTTATAGTATATAACCAGTAATACACTTTGTATCTTTAACAACATTATTTTGAAAAGGAATTACGCATGACGGGAGAAAACGGAACAGATGATACCGGGGAGGTACTGCTGTTACCTCGCCTGTTACCTCCTCAACCGAAGGTAAAAACAGATAAAGCAAACTTGCTCTTTCGCGTCGCAATCATTCACAAGATGTCCATAGATGACCCAAGCGAACGAAAAGATGCAAAATACCTTAAAGAACAAAACTTTATTGATATCGGCGACGATAATAGCGAAAAAAGAAAACAAATGCGCATGATCGCCGTCGGAAAGATCCAGTACTGGGAAAGCGCCTTGGCTGCAGCAAAAAAGGCGGCAAGAGAAGCCTGTGAAAAAGATCTCGGCAATTTGAAATACCTCAAGCTTCTCACCGAGCTTGAAGAAATAGTAATTTAAAACTTTTAACCCTTTTCATTAATTATAACAGTCAAAGGCCCGAGCATCTCGGGCCTTTTTTGTTAACAAGAAAGAATAAAGCAAAAAGCAACAAGAAAAAAGGATCACCGCATCTGTCCCTTTTTCCTTTTTTCTTGTTGCTTTTTGCTTCTATCTGATTGATCGCTCGCGCGGCTCGCTATGGCGTAGGGGCCGGCTTCTGCCGGCATGGTCTAAATCTAAATTCCTTTGCAATTTG
>CALREZ010000017.1:4548-10684 GCA_943356445.1 Candidatus Nomurabacteria bacterium | reverse complement strand
ATTCCTTTGCAATTTGCGGCAGGTGAGTACCCTGCACCCTCTGCCTCTACTTTGGTATCAAACCAAATTCGGTTTTGTTTGGAAATGCGTTTGGAAGAGGAACAGGTTGGCAGATAGTATTTTGTTCCATTTTTGGAAGCGACATACGTTCCTGAGGTTTTGACGGGTAAGGCTTTCGGTGTCGTGGTCGCAAAAGTTCCCAAAAAAGCGCTGGCTTCCTGCCCTTTCGGAAATTCTATGTCTATATTTTTGTTTACCGTCTCCAGACCGGAGGTCCTCCCGAGTCCAAAAGAAATTATAGCGACCAAAATCACCAAAATAGTCAAAAAACTGTTTTTCTCCAAAAGTCCGTCAAAATCCAAATACCCCTTGATTTTTTCTCGTATTTCTTCTATACTCATAGTCACTGTATGGTAACACGTTTTTATTGGCGTTTCCATGCTTTTACTTCACTAATAATCCATTATAATATAACACCATGGCACATAAGAAAGCAGGCGGATCCGCAAAGAACCTTACGGATTCAAAACCAAAGTACCTCGGAACGAAGCTCTACGCCGGACAGAAAGCGCAGGCAGGTTCCATTATTGTGAGACAGAGAGGAACGGTCATCATGCCGGGAAAAAATGTCGGCCTCGGAAGAGACCATACGCTGTATGCTCTCAAAGACGGAGTCGTCAGCTTCGGAACAAAACGCAAAACGAATTTCAACGGAAAAGTAGCCGTCAAGAAAATCGCTCACGTTACGACCAAAGACGCAAAGGCCGTAAAAACCGTAAAGAAAACCCCCGTCAAAAAGACCACAAAAGCAAAATAATCTCAAAAAACAACAAAAATCCCAACCAAAAAGTTGGGTTTTTTGTTGCTAAATTTCAGTTTTTCTGTATTCTGAAAAGAGAATTCCCGTTTGTATGAACGGGTCGTTCTTCTTACAAGAAGAATAAGGCAGATACAACTCCCCTGCTTTTGGAAGTTGTTCTTTAAAAGGAGATGTCGTATGGCATTAGAACGAACAGATTTTTTAACCGATGAAGGTCCTTCCCGTTTTGACCTTATGCTTGCACTCTTTGATCGGGATTATAAAAGA
Source organism: Candidatus Nomurabacteria bacterium (assembly GCA_943356445.1). GTDB lineage: Bacteria > Patescibacteriota > Minisyncoccia > Phycocordibacterales > CAIJYI01 > CAIJYI01. Next base: position 9,597 of record CALREZ010000017.1, on the reverse strand, counting down.
CAAAACCGAGAAGTTTCGTTTCGTATGGCGCGAATGATGCACCGGTCTCTCGTGAAAAAAACTCTTTGCGGAGACGGGTGGTTCAGCGCTGTTATTTTTGGGGCAATACACAGAGAAACATCAATGGACAGTCAGCCCGATGTATATGAAATCACGGGAAAAACTTTTCTTTCGGGAGAAGGCGAAACAAATTTCCGTGGCATTTATAACTGCGCCACAAGACAAGGAAATTTTTTATTTGAACCCAAAAAAGAAAGAAAAGAGGGTGAAGTAACCACAAAAAGAAACGAATAGAATTTCAAAACACCCGACCAAATGGTCGGGTGTCTTTTTTCTTCGTGTTTTTTCTCCTCGTTTTATTCTTCGTTCGTTACCACCAGCTTGAACTTTCCTTTCATGTCTCCGACGGTTACGGGGATTTCGTGTTCGCCGACTTCTTTAACCGGCTTTTCAATATCAAGATATTCGGCGGGCATTTCAATACCGGCTTGTTCTCTTAATTTCTCTGAAATTTCTTCCTTGTGAATGGCGGCAAAGAGCTTTCCTTCCTCATTCGCTTTTCCTTTTATGGTAACCACTGTTTCCGCGAGAGTTTTCAAGCTTTTGTGAAGAAGCGCTTGGTCAACTTTTTTCATTTCCGCTTCGGTAAGTTTAATCTTTTCAACCATCTTTTCGGTTTTTTTGCCGGCTACTTCGGCAAGTTTCTTCGGAAACAGAAAATTCTGCGCGTATCCGTCGGAAACTTCTTTGATATCATATTTTTTGCCCATTTTTGGGACGTCCTTGAGAAAGAGAACTTTCATAGTGTTTTTTGATTATTTCTTAACTAATGTCGCTTCATTCTACACAAAACCCCCTAAAAAGCAAAGCATGCTACTTCCAATTATTCAGGACGGAAATCGCTTTTTCCAGTTGGCGGTCTTTTTTGTTGTTAATATCTTCCTGCGTTACTTTCACTTCATATTGAGGCATGATTCCTTTGTCGGAAATAGAGTTGCCTTTCGGAGTAAGCCACTGCGCCACCGTAACCTTCAAAAAGGTATTTCCCGGAAGCGGAACCAATTCCTGTACGCATCCTTTTCCGAAGGTCTTGCTTCCCACGAGCTTTGCTTTTCCGTGCTCAGAAAGCGCTCCGGCGAATATCTCGGAAGCGGAAGCGGAGCCCCCGTCTACGAGAATAACGAAGCGAAGATTGTCGGTAAAGATATCGTATCCCCGGCTTCGGTGGGATAGTCCGGGCCCCTTATCGCCATAGTCTTCTTTTACCACCAAAGAACCCGCCGGAAGGAACCAGCTTGCCATATCCACCGCGGCATCCAGGTATCCGCCGGGGTTCCCGCGGAGATCCAGCAAGAGTTTGTTATGGTCGGGATTATTATCAGAAAAAGCGACAAATTCACGCAAAGCGTTTCGGAAAAGCGTCGGGGAATTTTCCGTAAAACTGAACAGTCGTATGACAAAGATTCCGTCCGAACGAGCTTCAGTTTCAATAGTGGGAACCTCAATGGAACCGCGGACGACAGAAACAACGATCGGTTCTTTGGCATCTTCCCGAAGAAGCGTCAATTTTACCGTCGTGCCCCCTTTCCCGCGAATAAGCTTTACGGCTTCTTCAGGGCTCATTTCTACCGATACTTTGTCGTCTATCTTCAGTATTTTATCCCCGGAACGAATGCCGGCTTTTTTGGCGGGAGACCCCTTCAAAGGAGAAACAACCGTCAAAACTTTTTGACGCGTCCCGATTTCCATTCCAACGCCTTCAAAACTTCCCGCAATGTCCCCGGCAAAAACAGAAGCCTCGCTCGGCGGCATAAAAAAAGTATAGGGATCATTGTAAGATGCGGCGAGTCCTTGGATGGCTCCGTAGACTTTCTGCTGATTGGTCGTTGATGCAGAATAGATATATTTCTCATTCAAGATGTCCCATGCCTGCCAAAAAGTGGAAAAATCGGCAAGTACCAAATTTTTAGGATCTTTATTGGACACCTCTGCCACTTTTTCCGCAGAAAGTCGAAGATGAAGTCCGATAAAAATACCAAGAAAAACCGACGCTCCGATAGTAAGAAGCGCCGAAAGCGAAAAAATTATTTTTGTTTTGCGTGTCATTGAAGTAAATTATCTCAAAAATACCGACTCCGGTCAACCGAAGCGTCAGGGATAACTTTCTTACAAAAAACTGGACAAATATAAATTTTTGTGATACTGTTTTTAACAGCCATATTCCATGGCTCTTTGAAATCCAAGGGTGGAAAGCGTGACGCTTTTTACCTTTCAATACGGCGTGACGCCGAGGGATATACCGATGAAAACACAAGTGGGTGCTATAATCGAACAAGATTATAATGTTCGCGGAACAGAAGAAATGCCGAGGACGAAGATCGACGCTTTTCTGGAAGAATTTCCGCACGTTCGCAATTATTTAAAAAATCTTCCGCTCAAGAAGGTCTATGTTTCCAGAATTGAGCCGGCATTTCTCAACTATGTCCCAAGACTGCTGAATGCTGCTCCTTTTTGGAGCCTCCGTCCAAGTTGGCAGCAAGAACAAATTATCTTTCTTGATGAAGACGGAAACGCTCTCCATGAGATAAAACTTGGAGTGAGCATAGGGAGTTCCGTTGAATGCATGGAGGCAGAACTTGCAGAAAGAATTGTTTCTATCCTCTCATACTTTTCCTACACGAAAACGGCGATTCTTTATAAAACACCGAAAGGGTATTCCGTTCCCGGGTGGATAAAAGCGCAAATAATGAATGAACGTCTTCTTTTTAAAAAAGAAGTGGAAACTATTGACCAAGAAGGAGAGGACGTAAGACAAGGCAAATCTCTCAGACCTGAACCTCCAAAAAGTCGCGTATTTAAAGAAGGTGAAGATCCAAAAATAAACGAGTATTCCTACCCCGTAGAAGGGCCGCGAAGAGGAAATTAAAAAAACTAGGCGATGAAAGCCCCGCGATTCTCAAAAGAGAATTGCAGGGCTTTTTTATGTGAGGTATAATAATGAAATGATAAACAGATACCATCACAAAGATCTTACGTGGGTTGACGTTGAATCGCCGACCAAAGAAGAGATCGCTTCGCTCGCCCAAGAATTTCATATTCTTCCCGCGCAGGAAGGAGAACTTCTCTACCCTTCCGTTCGTCCCAAAATAGACACGCATAAAGAATCTCTTTATCTTATTCTTCATTTCCCCGCGTTCCGCCACACGCACGGAAAAGACGCGCTTCAAGAAGTTGATTTTATCATCGGAACCGGTTTTCTTATTACCGTTCATTACGACTCCATAGACGCTTTGCATAAATTCGCCAAAGAATTTGAAGTAACTTCCCTTTTGGACAAACATGATATCGGCGATCACGCGGGCTTTCTCTTTTTCTATATCGTCAAAAAACTCTATCACTCACTGGAACACGAATTGGAAAGTCTGGAGGTTCGCCTCGGCGCGGCGGAAGGAATGATTTTTAAAGGAAAGGAAGACGAGATGGTCGTCGTTCTTTCCCGCATCAATCGGGATCTCTTGGATTTCAAACAAGCGATACGTCCTCACGCGGAAATACTCAAAACCTTTGAAGCCTCCGCTGCAAAATTCTTCGGCGAAGAATTTTCTTTCTACGTGCGTTCCATTTTCGGAGAATACTCAAAAGTAACGAACCTCTTGGAAAGTCACAAGGAAATGCTCGTAGACCTTCGCGAGACGAACGACTCCCTTCTCACCACAAAAACCAGCATTATTATGAAGCGTCTTACTTTTGTCAGCTTCGCCACTTTCCCTCCAATGCTTATTGCCGGCATCTTCGGAATGAACGCGCAACATATGCCCATCATCGGAAGCATGTTTGATTTCTGGCGAATACTCGGTATAATGTTCGGAACCGCAACGCTCATCGTTTCATTCTTCTTCTATAAAAAATGGCTGTAATAAAATTCTACAATACGCTTACGCGAGAAAAAGACATATTCACCCCGCTCCGAGAAGGAGCGGTTGGTATGTATAATTGCGGGCCGACCGTCTACAACTACGCGCATATCGGAAATCTCCGCGCGTATGTTTTTGCCGATGTCTTGCGAAAAACCCTGGAATACGGCGGATACGAGGTAACTCAGATAATAAACATCACCGACGTCGGACATCTTGTTTCCGACGAAGATGAAGGCGAAGACAAGATGGAAAAAGGCGCCGCCCGAGAAGGAAAAACCGCGCAGGAAATCGCCGAATTTTATACCAAATCTTTTTACGAAGATCTCGCAAAATTAAACATTCAACCGGCAACCAGATACACCAAAGCTACCGAACACATCCCCGAACAAATCACGCTTATTCAAAGACTGGAAGAAAAAGGTTTTACCTACCAAACCGGCGACGGCATCTATTTTGATACGGCAAAATTTCCCGATTACGGAAAGCTCGCTCTTTTGGACATTGAAGGACTCCGCTCCGGAGCAAGAGTGGAAGAAAACGAAGAGAAACGCAATCCGACAGATTTCGCGTTGTGGAAATTTTCCAAACCGGAAGATCAACGCCAACAAGAATGGCCGTCTCCTTGGGGTATCGGTTTTCCGGGTTGGCACATAGAATGTTCCGCCATGGCAATGAAATATCTCGGTGAGACGTTTGATATTCATACCGGGGGCATTGACCACATCCCCGTTCACCACACGAACGAAATCGCGCAAGCCGAATGCGCTACCGGCAAAAAATTCGTGAATTACTGGATGCACTCCGGGTTCGTTAACATTGAAGGAGGTAAAATGGCGAAGTCCGCCGGCAATTTCGTGCGTATGGCAACGCTGGAAGAAAAAGGAATTTCACCGCTCGCCTACCGATACTGGCTTTTGACCGCGCATTATCGCAAAACCATAAATTTCACCTGGGAAACCGTGGAAGGGGCGCAAACGGCACTGACTAAACTCTATGAAGCCTTTTTCAGTTATGAAGGAGAAAATGGAAAGCCGAACGAAGAATATCTTGAAAAATTTACTTCATTCCTTGACGAAGACTTGGAAACCGCCGGAGCTGTCGCCTCGCTTTGGGATTTAACAAAAGACGAGAA